>DRGS01000230.1 GCA_011053245.1 Phycisphaerales bacterium | reverse complement strand
TTCAATGTCGTCTGAACTACCCCCTTGCGGCAGAACAACGGCGATATGATGCCACTGGCCATCATTTATCGTGGTAGTTCCTATTTTATAAGAACCCCAAACGCTTATCCTCAATTTACCAGCTTCCATTTGTACCATCCATGATCCACCATTGCTGCCTAAACCACCCCATGTCATAATATCAGAAGTATCCGATTGATCCGTCTTGATCCATGCCGCACAAGTTCGTGAATTAGAGCCGCTAATACCCTTGTATCCGGTAATCTCGACATAGTCATCTATCCCGTCAAGCGTCACCGCACCGGTTCCGAAATGATATTCGCCGGGTACGTTCGTAATAGCAGCGCCACCTTCGAAAGTACCGTTGAAATCGCCTTCCATATCACTTGCATCGGTATCAAAAGGCCAGTGATGTGTACCTGTGTCAACATAAGCTGTCACCGAAAAATAGATGAGTTGTGAACCGGACCGCGTAGTACTCGTACTGGTATTTTCCGTTTCATAGAAATAGCCAACCGAAGTAATATCATACATCGTAATAAAGGCCTGGCTGCCGATCGTCGCCACCCCTGCAGCATTGCCATCGAGACCAAACGGCGTAAAGTCATACCATGTCAGCACTGAAGCATTGGCAGTGGAAATTGTTGACGGAAATATATGGCTGTTAAACTCGCCGACCATCTCGCTGATATACCATGAACCACCCTTCTCGATGAGCCAGTAAAGGTCGCCTCTATCGCCGCCCTTGCTATTTTTGAGCTGGGCGTTAAACCCGGCTACGGGACCGTCGACTGGCATAAAATCTGCGCTTTGCCATACGACCATTCCCTGGAAGGTAGTTCCGGGCGAAACCATACTAAAAGCGCCGATATAGTCGCAGCTGGTTTCGCCGCCGACTTGTTGCCAAATTTCAATGTGCCAGTCATTACGCTGACTTGCGGCGTAGAATATCGGTGTTCTGTTGTCGCTTGCAGGGGCTGGGTAATAACCTGGACCTGACGGGCTTGCCGGCACACCGGGGTCATAGACATTATCAAAGGTTGACGCATCTCCGGTCATGGGTGCGGTAATAATATCTCCCTGGCCGTCTCTCTGGCCCCATTGAACTATTGCATTATTATCATCATAGCTGGTGCTTACGGTTATATTTAGCGTTGCGACATCCGTTCTGCCATTGCCGTCGGACACCTGAACCGACCATGTATTCAAGCCGACATTATAGATCGAGGGGTTTCCGTAAATAGAACCGTCAGTGGCAATATTTAGCCAGGCAGGACCTATCAGCTTGCTATAGGTAAGGCTGTCACCATCGGGATCGGTCGCCGACCCGAAAATAGTGTCGCTGTACACAACGTAACCATCGGCTGGATTATCGGTAGGGGTTTTTACGATCTTATCATTTGCAAAGGCTGGTGGATTATTGGGACCTGGATTACTCGGGCTGCCGGTCCAGATCAAAAGCTCATCGGCGGCAAATTTTTCACCCGGAACAAACAAAATATCTTCGCCAAGAACCTCCCATAGATATTGATACTCTTGCGGGTCTGTGGATTTGGATTCGGGGATGACAAATCCCAGAAGACCGATCCATTCGGTTCTGCCATCATATGGCTGATAGATCACACGGTCCTGATACGTCGCGTATT
Source organism: Phycisphaerales bacterium (assembly GCA_011053245.1). Next base: position 35,446 of record DRGS01000230.1, on the reverse strand, counting down.
TGGAATGGCCAGGCTGATACAGATTCTCAAAAGCCCTCTTACCGCAAACAGCATATGGGTCAGTAGATAGCACATAAGTGCCGGATTCGACATCTCTCATCAAAACCAGCGGAACCGAGTTCTTCACCGGATTGGCATAGCTGTGCGCGATCGGCGTTGCATTGGAGTCCGGTTTTGTTGCTGAGAGGGTTGTCTGTCCATCGAGAGTAATTTCGTACAATGGAAGAAAGTCCGATGTCATTTCGTTAAACTCAAGCCATGCGTATTCCACTTCATCTACCAGCTGTTCGGATGTAGCCACAACATCGTCGAGCGTTCCCATCACCATATATGTGCGGAAATAAAGACCTTCGCCGCATTTGATATCGCTGTATATATCCGTCGCCATAACCTTAAAATCACGTCCTCCGCTAGTAGCGTCAAGGGTGAAACATGTGATGCTCCCCGACTTGTCCTCATAGCCTGACTCACCGTAATGCTTGTCAATGCCATGGACCAGACTGTAAGCTGGGCTGTTATTATCGCTGGAGTCGGCAGTATGGCCAATCCACCCTCCACTGGTTCGGACATTATACCTCCTATCAGCACTATACGGAAAAAGTTCGAATCCGCCTCCGGCTACTCCGCGAATCTGCGTGGAGTAAACCGATTCACGCACACCGGTCCATGGAACAGCGGGATAACCATGGTCAAAATCGCCATAGTTATAAAAATAAAATGTGATTTCGATAACACCTGAGCCCAAATGCCGGTATTTCATATAGAACAAAACATCAGCCCGGTTGACGCTTGGCGATGGGCACAGTCCCAGGTTTACAACGAAATAACTGCCGCTGGCAGCGTCAAAATCTTCTGCAAGCAGCGGAGAAAACTGCGGCTTGTTGTTGAGCGGATCCAACCAGGGCTTGATGTACATGCCGACCTGGTGTACGAATCCATTGCCATAGCCCTGCATTTGAGGGTCTGAATTATTATTACTATAAAGCGTTGCTAAACACGTATCATCATTCCATGGGCTCATGAAGGTGTGCTGAGGGGGCATGATCTCGCCCAAACCGGGCAGATCGATGGAATACAAACCGCCTCCTTTGCTTATTTTGACCCGCCAGTCGATGCCGTTGGGATTGTCATCATCAAAATCAAACTGTGCATGAAAAGCATCGGTCTCATCCCAAATGCTCGAAACGTTCCAGGTTCCCGCGGCCGAAGGCGTCCAGTTTTCCTTTTCCATGGTCAGTGTCCCGCTAGACAGCGGCGCCGGTTCAGCTATCCCGTCGAATAATCCAAACTGCGAATCGGTAATACCGCTGTAAACCGGACTGACCAGTACGCTTGCTGTAACGCAACAACACAGTATGCATATCATGCCAAAATTCTTACTTAGCATATCGCTCCTCTCTAATACCCACCTTGCCAGGCAAATATAAACTACACTCAGACATTGATTAGTTAAGACATCTACAAATCACAATTCAAACCTGCCAGCGATATATAGTTCCACCAAATAACCATATTCTTAGTATAACATAATGCCATTAGAACTACAATTGGAGAGAATCACAATATATGGTACAGTTTCCGTGGTACTTTTTCACTAATAGTAGTACATTTTATGCGTGTAATCAAAAAGAATTGCAAGTAACTTCAATATCCAATCTAATCATCAATAACTATTCCCCAGTTCTTATCAGGTGTATCGCCCATCTCCAATACTAACGATCCCTGTGAAAGGGAGCAGGCCACCATCAGCGCAACACAAAGAACTAAAATTAATTTTTTACACCTAAATCATGCTGTCCTACTCAATAATTCGAACTTGTTAATATTAAAGGGCTTATTAACACCTACGAAATCACTTAAAGCATAAGAGTGAGTACTTCTTGAAAAACCCTTCTCTCTAATACCCTCTCCCGTTAAATTCCATTTTCATCAATCCTCCAAAGGCCGGCAGCTTGACCGGGCCTCGGCAAAAATTAAAATTCCTTAAAATCCGCCATCCATCCGTCACCATGCGCGGCCCATTTTGCTCGGGTTGCCCCACCAGCCAGCGTCCAAATGTCATTAGTATTGAATTGCGTCTGCCACTTAAGCTTCCACAGCTTCTTCAAAGGCACCATTTGAGTCGATAAATCCGTAAAAAGCATACCCGCGGCTTTCTCATGGCGATCCAGACAAAAACGCTGCATGTTAACGGTAACATTAGGTTCGTCCGCTGCAATGGGCGGAGGATCATCAGATTTTGGCCACCCGTCAACCCACATCGATTCGATCATCAAAGGCACCTTTAAACCGCCACCGGGGGGCTTCTTCCAATACTGCAGCTTATCAGCTGCAGACATGCTGGGGTGATTTGTAACATCCTGCACATATGAATTGATACCATAGCTGCCATAGTCCCCTTCTTCATGCCAGAAAGCAGTCGTCGAAAACGGCCCCCACGGATCTTTCGGCCCTGTACTTTCAACAATGGTTTTTGTATAATCCGGAGTGCTTGCCATAGGACAGCACCGTATCTTAGGATCATCGTAGTAAGGCCGAAGTGCAGTCATCCAGTGCCCGGGAGGGTCACTGGGTTGTAGCTTGTAACCGGTACAATACCGCGAGTCATAATCCTCCAGATACATCGACCAGATAAGCCCCCACTGCTTCAAAGTAGATTGACAAACAACCTTTTGAGCGATCACTTTCGCCTTGCCCAGTGCCGGCATCAGGATAGACAGCAGCAGTGCAATGATAGCGATGACTACGAGGAGTTCAATTAATGTAAATGCTTTTCGTTTTAACATAAGCTTTAAATCCCTTTGACCTCAGGCCCTGTCCGCCACGAATTATCCTTTAGAAAACTACACAAAAACCAATCAGGGCCAACTCCACAAACGTCCAATTCGTCACGATAATTTGAGTATAACATATTAAAATTTGTTTGCAAGCAAAAAATCGAAAAACAAAAAAATTCTATACTCAAATCACTTCGAGTTTCTATTTCGGTACTCACGAGGACTTATAGAACTGTCCTGTCGATAATACCGGGCCATCTGTTGAATTTGCGTTCAAGGGACCTACGAGAGGTCGCAACGGCAGTTACAACATCGTTGACCTGGATCGGATCGCTGACGGTCCTTTTGCGGATAAACCTTAAGGATTCAGCAACCCCCTCTTTTTTGTACCTGTTTTTCGAGTTTTACCGACTTGTCAATTGCCTGCGTAAATTCCTTTTCAAATTCAGAGCTCTTGTAATAGGCCGCCCTGTAGTTGTCAAGCGTTTGTAGGACAGTCAAAAAACAACAGCAATTACAATGATTGCTCTTTGGAAAATGAATATGCGGCAGATTTCAGTAATCAAAAGCCCTCGTGCAGATAGAACTTGATCAAAATCCAAGAATGTTGACTTCGTTTTTGAGATTTTGATGGACTTTCCCCGTGTTGAGCAAGCAGTTGATCGATTGAACAACAAAGCTACGCGACTTTTTTCAGTCGATAGCCAGTGATCCGTGTTTGTTTGAAGAAGTGCTGCTCGATATTTGTCGGAACTGTCTTGGCATCACGTTTGGGGTTATCTGGTTTGTTGTTATAATACACATCATCAGGGCGAATACCATCTAAGATCATGTGCGGTCGCCAGTTGTTATACCAGAGTTCAAATTCCTTACACAGGTCAGTTAAATGATCAATGCCTTTAATAAGAACTATTCGTTTCAGCCATTGGTGTTTTATTAGGCGGTATGTTTGATTGCTGTTGCTCTTCGATCTTATGCAGCCATCGATAAAGAGTTGATTTGGCAATACCCAGATGCTCTGTTACCCTACATTTCGGTATCTGAAAAGTTTCCATGTGACAGATAATGAATAGCCTTTCTTGAATGGTGTATCGAGGGTTCTTTTGTTTCTTCCTGGCTCCTTTTTGAAGAATGGTTATCTGCACTTGTTGCTGATTAACCTTGTCACGAAGAAAGATGATCTCTTTATCTTTGTCGTCAATATTCATGGCTGCAAGCCGTTTCAAGCTGCGTTTTCGTGCCCTTCCAGAGAATCTGGCAGCAAGGATGGCTGCCTTGATGATGAGTGCAACTGCCGCGTTAATAATGTCGGTGTTCTTTGTCATAGCCTCTTCTTTTGAAGTTTAACATGCAATCATATTACAAATCTGCATGAACACGACATCTACATTTAAGATTTTCGAGTTTTTGAAAAACAATCTGGCGAAGGTTTTTTCGGCAGTTCGGTTTTCCAGTTATCAATCATACCGACCAGTTTTTTGACAACCTGTGGATTCTGCGTTTTCAGATCGTTCTTCTCGTAGGTATCGTTGACAATATCGTATAACTCGATATGGCTGCCGGATTCATTACTGACAAGTTTCCATTTTTCATAGACGACAGCATAAGCAACCCAGTGATCAGGTGCATATTCCTTGGCTGGCCAGGAGGCACTCATCTTCCAGAACAAAGGTTTGGAGCGTTTGTCGGTAATATTTTTGCCCATGAGAGCATCTATCTGGCTGACGCCATCTGGTTTATAGTCTTGCGGCAGCTTGGCTCCGGCAATCTGGCAAAATGTTGGAAGCAGGTCAACGGCGGAAATAAGTGAGGAATTATTGACGGCACCCGCTTTGATCTTGCCGGGCCATTTGGCGATAAAGGGTACTCCGATGCCCCCTTCGAAGAGGCAGGATTTGTAGCCTCTCCTTCCGCCGGTAACGCCCTTAGAAGCACCGATACCGTACCCTGCACCGGTTGCAGTGTCGTGCATCAGCTTTAACGGGGTCGGTCTGGAAGCCCTGGCTGGTCCGTTGTCAGAACTGAATATAACAAGGGTGTTGTCGGCGATCTTCAATGCGTCGAGCGTATCCAATACTTCTCCGATCCGGTCATCAGCATGGGACAAAACGGAGGCGTAGATATTATCTGCTTCTTTTAATTCCGGGAATCGCCATCGATATTTTGGAAGCGTATGGAACGGGGTATGTGACTCATGCATCCACAGGTTAATGAAAAATGGTTTGCTCTGTTTATGACACTTTCTAATAAATTTATTCGCTAAACGAGCATCCTCGTGCGGGGGCATCTGCTCGCCTGCACAGTTGAAAGCACCGTATTCGTCATAGCCATATTTGATCGGCAACGGTGAGTCCGGGATCATATTGTTGGCGAGATGCCATTTGCCATAGTGACCGGTGGCGTATCCGCTGTCTTTGAGGAACCTGGATAACAATGGAGCTTTAGGGCTGAGCCAGTCGGGCATATTTCTTTTTTGATTGGTTTCGACCCAGGCAAAATGTCCGTTGATATTATAACGTGCGGGGAATTGGCCAGTCATTACTGCGGTGCGACTTGGCGAGCAGACTCCGCTTGCTACGGTGAATTTGGTGAAGTCGGTACCCTCTTTTGCCAAGCGGTCAATGTTGGGGGTTTTGACATAGGGATGGCCGTGACAGCTTAAGTCGCCCCATCCCCAATCGTCAGCGAAGATAAAAAGGATGTTGGGTTTTCTACCGTTTATTTTCCTATCGCTGCCCGCATAAGAATTTTGACACGATGCCAGAAAAGTGCCAGTTCCAACGGCCAAGCCGCTGACAGCGATTTTATTCATCAATTCTCTTCTGCTAATATTATGGTTCATAAATCGGTCCTTTTTTTTAACCAAAACCCTTGTTTTATAAATTTTAATTTCGGGTAAATATCCGTTTCGATTCCTTCAAGTCATCCAAAGGAACATTGTAAGTTATTTTATACGAGTCAGCAAGTGCGTCGTAATCGGTCTGCCATCGGTCATTCAGGTCGGTAAGCGACTCGCCATTTTCTATGACGCACCCGGCCAAAACAGCACCAGCCACTTAAATCGCAATATAGGCATGGCATGGCTGGACCTGCCATTGTCGCCGCCGAAGAGGTAAAGTATGAATCATGTAGAACGCTTCAGGGCTTTGATGAATTTTCAGGAAGTCAACAGGGTTCCGATAGACCTGGGCGGTTTCCAGACGGGTATACACAAAGTCGCTTACCAGGATCTTCTGGAGCATCTCGGACTTAAGGAAGAGATAGAAATACTTGACCCGGTTCAGCAACTCGCCAAGCCGAGTGAGGCGGTGCTTAAAAGATTTCATGTCGATACAAGATACATTTGTGCCCATGGCCCGAACAGTTTTACCGGCGGCATCGAGCAAAACGAAAGAGACGGCAAGTTATGGCACGACCTGAAGGATGAGTTTGGCGTCGTCTGGTCAATGCCGGACGATCAGATGCTGTATATGGACCCATCGCACCATCCGCTGGCGAATGCCACGGTTGCGGATATTAAGAGTTATCCGTTCCCGGATGGCGGCGACCCTACACGGTTTACAGGCGTCAGGGAGCAGGCACTAAAAATGAGAGAAGAAACCGATTACGCGATATGCACAGGGATCAGCGGCGTGGTTTACGAGTTTTGCTGGTACATGAGAGGGCTTGAGAGATGGTTTATGGATACGATAGAAAATCCTGATCTCTGCGAGGCTCTTCTCGATCAGACGCTTAAGTTCTGGATGGATTTTGAAACCGGATTTATGAATGCCGTCGGTGATATAGTGGATGTGGTGATGATAGGTGACGACCTCGCAGGTCAAAGCGGGCCTTTATTTTCGACCGAGTTTTACAGGAGCATGGTAAAACCCAGACAGAAGAAACTCGTCCGGCACATCAAAAGTCTAACCGATGCGAAGATATGGTATCACACTTGCGGTAGTCGTATTCCGTTGATACCCGAGCTTATTGACAACGGAGTTGACATCTTAAATCCTGTCCAGATAAGCGATGTCGGTATGGACGCTAAAGACCTGAAAGATCGCTTCGGCAAGGACATAGTCTTCTGGGGCGCCGGTTGTGACGCCCAGCACATCCTTCCATTTGCAACTGGCGAGGAAGTTAAAGCAGATGCCAAAAAGTATATCGAAATTTTCAAGCCCGGCGGCGGATATGTCTTCAACAATGTTCATAACATCCAAGGCGGAGTACCAGCCGAAAATATTGTCGCCCTTCTGGACGCTGCATACGAGTACGGTTTTTACGAATCCAGATAAAATTATAAAACAGGACTACTTTCTTATTATTCTTTTTTCCACATCCACATCGAAGCGGTAACGAACCAGACAACTGTTGAAATAAGCATAATCAGCTTGACCTGATCCAGTTCCATACGGCCTATGAGAAACAAAACTACAGGCACTATCAATGCAACTAGTGATATCCACGAAATTAGTTTAGTAACAAGTACCATAATTAAACCTCCTGTCCCGTGGGACGAATTTTCTTTTGATATATTATGCTTATGATAATGTACAGGGCAGCAGCGACAAACCAGCCCGGCAGTGAAACGAAGAACAGATAGTCTTTCCCCACATAATTAAGGATCATAAAGCATATTCCAAGCGTCATAAACCACGCAAGTCCCGCCGCCCAGTTAAACGCCTTACCGCTAACCTCAGCATAACTGCTCTGCAATCCTAATTTTTTAAGCAGCCAAAAATCAACGAAGACAACAGCACCCATTGGCATGAGTAGCATCCCGTATATCGCAACGAACCCCAGCAGCTTCATTGCTATCATTGGGAACATTGCAGCTACAGTCGCAATAAGACCGGTAACAATTGTCACCTTAAAACGGGACGTTTTCGGTAAGATCGCCTGGAAAGCAAGCCCTGCTCTATATATCGTCGGGTTTGCCGTCGTCCATCCTGCGATTATAACACATATCAATCCAGCGATACCGCAAGCACTATAGGCCAGTGGGCCGGGCAAAACGTCAGTGTCAGCAGGGTCGAGGTGAAGCTGATAGGCATAAAGGATCGACGCACAAAGCCACGCCATGAAATGGCCGACGTACATACCCGTCGCAGAAGCAAGGCTATACCATGATTTTTTGGCGAAACGGAAAACGGTAAGATCGCTCATTCCGACATGCATCGCCATGTTGCAGAACCACGCAAAAAACATCACATGCCAGAAGGTAAACTTGATCTGCCCCGGCAGGGGATCCCCGCCTTTCCATATCTGCGTTTTCGCGAGTGTCCATACATCGCCGAGCGAACCAACTTCGGCACCGGTAGCATTTATAAACTGCTTGAATCCGACAAGGCCAAAAGCCAGGAAAACAAGTACCATCCATGGAGCGGCTATATTAGCAAATTTGGCAACCACCTTGTAACCAAAAGCAGCTACGACCGAAATAAGCACCCCGAGAACCAGTACCGCCACAATCCAACCGGCACTGTTCGGGTAAAGGTCATTGAGTCCGGGCATCGGGAACTTAAACCACACCCCCAAAGCCGTCGCCGATACGGTGATCATGGACCCGGCAAGGAAACAGAACATCACACCGTTTGCGATATTATACATGATCACCAGCTTTCGCCCGCAAATCTTTTCAAGCTGGTAATAAAGCGTAAGCCTTGTCCGTGTCGCGATAGGGGCACAAAGAAACATCCAGCTAAGCACTGCCAGCAAATTACCGACGATCAGGCCGACAACAACATCGAAAGCACTTACACCTGCTGCGACAAAGAGCGGGCCGATCATAAGCTCTGTTCCGGCGCAATGCTCACCTGCGTACATACCTATGAAACTTCTGAACCCCAACCACGAGCTTTCCGGTACTGGCTGACGCTCAAATTCACCGGAAGACTGCTGCTGACTTTGTTCTGTTTGCTGCTCTGTACTCATTTCAGTATCCTTTAATATTCCTTCATTGAACACGCAAATTAAACACGTTTGCTTAGTATATCCTTTTCGTATTGTTTTACTTCCGAGAGCCAGTCTACGCCTACCGGAACGCCCTGTTTTAGGCAATAGTAATCCCATACCGCTGACCATGGCATTGACTTAAGTTCTTCAAACATTGCAAGTCTACTTGTGTAGTCCATTTCTAACTCTGCTTTTTTCAATGTTTCAAATGGTTCAAGCATTGCAAACAAAAGTGCTTTTACCATATTACGAGTTCCGATCGTCCATGCGGCGATGCGGTTTATGCTGGCATCAAAAAAATCCAGGCCGATGTGTATTTTATCAAGTTTGCCGCTTCTTACAAGTTCTTTTGCGATCTGCAGGAGTTCGTCGTCAAAGCATACTACATGGTCGCTATCCCAGCGAACCGGTCTACTAACATGAAGAAGGAGTTCGGGACAGAACATCATAACCGAGGAAATCTTCTCCGATATCATCTCTGTTGGATGAAAATGGCCTGCGTCAAGACATAGCAGCTTTTGGCGTGATACCGCATAGCCCATATAGAATTCGTGCGAGCCGACAGTATAGCTTTCGCCGCCTATGCCAAAGAGTTTTGATTCAACCGCATCAAGATGCAATTTCGGATCAATGTCTTCTGCAAAGATTTTATCGAGCGAATCAGCTAACCGCTGACGAGGGGCCATGCGGTCTACGGGGGTATCTTTATAAGAGTCTGGGATCCAGACATTGGTTACTGTTGCAGTACCCATCTGTTTGCCCATTTCTTCGCCGATCTTGCGACAGGCTTTGCCATGTTCTATCCAGAAGTCACGGATCGCCTTGTCTGGGTGACTAAGCGTAAAACCGTCTGCGGCTTTGTCATGGGAGAAGTAGGTTGGGTTGAAATCCAGGCCGTGCAGTCTGCTTTTGGCCCAGTCGATCCAGCTTTGGAAGTGTTCAGGCCTGACTTCATCACGGTCAACGAACTTACCGCCGTTATCCAGATAGCAGGCGTGAAGGTTCAGACGGTGATTGCCCGGGATAAGTGACAATGACTTTTCAATGTCTCCGCGAAGTTCTTCGATAGTCCTGGCTTTGCCGGGGTAGTTGCCTGTAACCTGTATGCCGCCGCTTAGCTCTTTTCCGCCGACATTTTCAAAACCACCAACATCGTCGCCCTGCCAGCAGTGCATTGAGATAGGGATCGTTTTTAGCTGCTCCAGTGCCTTATCTGTGTCTATACCTATTTGGGCATATTGATCTTTTGCTATTTCGTAAGCTTGTTCGGTCCTTTTTTTGTTTGACATTTTGTTTATCCCTATAATTGTTTGCTTCTATAAGATTCAACTTCCCAGTTCTCAATAAAATCCACGGAAACATTAGTAAGGTAATCAATACCACCAAAGACCGTTGTCAACTGCGTTACCAACGCGCCGTCCTGTGCAAACTCAAGAGCAAGCGAGGCCTTATTTTCAGTAGCTCCGACACCGAAGACCATATTCTCCCATGCAATGACGTTTGGCAAGTAGCCATGTTTCTTTTGGAAATCACCAAGAGCATGCTTGTCAGGTGTTCCGATGAAGATATAAGATTTTGAATAAACGATGTGGTCAGGAGATATGGGGCCTTGCGGCACAGCGAAACTGCCGGAAAGTTCGATGCATATTCCATCAGCAGGATAGTTCTCTTTGATAAAAGCTATCGCAGAATCCTGCTTATCTTTAGCAGGCAATAGTCCTATTTCAAGTTCGGTTGTGAGACTTGCCGCGTTATATTTTTCTTTCAGAACAGACATCACCTTGCTGTATAAAGCTTCTATTTCCTCAGAAGTGTCACCTGAAATGAACGCGCCATGATTATCGAGAAAAATAACTGATGGTTCTTTGCCGTGTCTCGCCTTATAGTCATTGATGTCATCACGGACTTTCATGCAAAGGGTATAGCCTGGGTCAATGTAGTCTATCCAGAGTGCTTCGGGGAAAAGTTTTTGGCAAGCATCTTTGCCATTTATTCCGCATGTCATTCCGTTAACAACGGCTGGGTGCGTGTGAACTACAAAGGCGGTGTCCAATGAGTTATGCAAAGGTGCTTCAACTGAGGGTCTGCCGCTGTCTGGATCGAGCTTTGCTTTCAGCATGTATTCCTTAACCAGTACTTCACGCTGGGTTGGATCTGTAGGCGGTGTAACATCGTTAAGTGTGTTAAGGTTTGCACGATCCATGGCAACGAAATCCTCTGCCTTTATAGAAAGAAGAGTTGTCCCCGAAGGCTTAACCCATATGGTCGTATCATTCTTGTATGATGTATTGCCACCGCCGCCTCTTACATAATCTGCAATGCCATATTTGTGCGATAACTCTACGATCTGTTCTATACCTGTCAAAATAATATCCTTAGTATAAATTTATAAACTCTAACTCATTTTTTATTTTTGTAATTTAACAAAGCTCAACTTCTTTTGCATACTTTTCCACTAATTTCATATCTTAATTCCTTTACGCGTGGGGGACAAACATATATAGCTACTTCTAATTATGCTTACACGGTAGCAATTAATTCTTGAGAAATCAAGAAATTATGACAAAATAAGCGCACGGGAAACTGTTTACCAAACATTATTCTACCCTTTCATCATTGGCTATTCATCTTACTTTTGCTGTTTTATTTTTACCGGGCCGAAAAGCCCTCCTTTTACCAATGGATCATTTGCCTTAAACCGATACCGACTGATCAAGAGAGGGGTATTACACCCCAAAAAAATCGCAGGACACTTTGCCTTTGACAAAGGAGAATTGGATATACTCATCGCAAATGGGGATCAAAAACGTGGCAGAGGACGTCCCAAAAAACTCCATTCTGCACAAACTCTGCACAAAGAAAAAAAAGATTAATTCAATAATTAAATTTTGGAAACAAAAAAATCTACACAAACCCTTGTATAGTATAGGTTTATCTAATTGGGCGTTACAGGACTTGAACCTGTGACCTCACGGGTGTGATCCGTGCGCTCTAGCCAACTGAGCTAAACGCCCTTGAATATGTATTAAATCATTAAACTCCCCGCCGGTCAAGACTAATGTTGGTGCGGACTGATGAGGTTTACCCGGCCGAGCTTTACGCCTTTCAGGCTGACGATATTTTCGCCAAGCTTGCTTATTTCGCTGACCTTACCGCGAATAAGTATCACTTCGAGGCAGTCATGGTGGCCGATGTGTACATGGATCGACGAGATGATCTTGAGAAAATCGCTGTGCTGAAGAGCCATCAGCTTCTGCGAAACTTGCGGGTGGTGATGGTCGTAAACCACGAAGACAGCCGCCACAGCCTGTGTTTTGGGATTGGCTAACTTCTCTTTCGCCAGTTTCTCGCGTATCAAGTCGCGTACAGCCTCGGAGCGGTTCGTATAACCCTGCTGCTTAATGAGGGCATCAAAACCTGTCAGAAGGTCGCTATCAAGTGAAATTCCAATTCGTTCCTGCATAAAACTCTCCAAAGACGATTAGATCAGTGCGTGATTATAGCCTATCGCAACTGCGATTAAAAGGCTTTTCGCGAAATAAAGGGGCCAAAGGGGAGGGGCTGAAAAAGTCCCTCTGAACAGTTGTCATGGTACGTGTTGACATTTTGGGGTTGATAGGGTACTTTGGGAGAGCAGAGCCAAAAGTTGTAAAAGTATGTGCTTTATAGAGTTTATGGATAGGTCGTATGCAAAAAAAACATGCTATCTGGTGGTGGCGCCAATTGTATGACTATGATCAGGTTGCCTTGATCGTGGTCGTTATCACATATCTCACGGTCGGGGTTGGAGTTGCGTTGGATAAATGTGGTGTTTTTGACGTTTCCGGCTGGGTGGTCGCTGTGATCATTGACTTTATGTCTATCATGAAAACCCACGTCCCTGTGCCGGTTTGGTCACTTTTTGTATATTTTATCGCCCTACCCGTCGGTATTGCCTTGCGGGAGCACTTTCATTCTATGAGGATCCGTCTGCTGTACCCCAATCCGGGCGAGATCAAGAGGAAGCTTAAACGCTATCTACAGCATATGAGCTTTGGGCCAAATGGTACGGATGTCCATGAGATTCTATTTACGGGGCTGGAGTTTATGGAGAATCTACCTGAAGGCAGCGCAAAAAGATACCTCCGCCAAGTGATGTCGAGCATGGGGTATCTGGAACTATTTGATATGGACAAGGACTCGGTGAAGGTAAAACTACGGTCACGGCATTGGCTTTTTCTATGGCGCAATGTCTTTCGACGTGGATATTGGAAGAAAAAATAAGGGACTTTTATGGCTTCTCCGGGACTTAATGTGGCTGCATGTCAATTTGCAGTGGGTAAATCGATATCCCAAAACGCCAGGGACATCCGTAAATATATACGGGAAGCAAAAAATAATGCCGCTGATATAGTACATTTTCCGGAGTGTGCGCTCAGCGGATACGCAGGAACTGACTTTGAGAGTTTTGAAGGTTTTGACTGGGATCTGCTGAAAAAGGAAATGGAGAGCATTATGACTCTTGCGGGTCAATTGCGTATATGGGTGGTTTTGGGCAGTTCGCACCGTCTTAGCGCCGGCAATAAACCGCATAACAGCTTGTATCTTATCAATCCCGATGGGCAGATCGCCGACCGATACGATAAGAGATTCTGTACGGAGCGGGATTTGGGGCACTTTACGCCGGGCAGCAGGTTTGTGCATTTTGAGATTAACGAGATCAGGTGCACGCTGCTTATCTGTTTCGACCTGCGATTTCCGGAAATTTATCGCGCATTACAGAAAGCCGGTGTTGATTGTATCTTCCAGTCGTTCTATAATGCCAGACAGAAAGGCAAGAGCATACACAAGCATATTATGCGGCAAACGATGCAGTGCAGAGCGGCGACGAACTATTTCTGGATAAGTATGGTCAATGCAAGCGGAGTTTATTGCCCTTATGGATCGTGTCTTATCCGGCCTGACGGCAAGATCGTAGGAAATTTAAGGATCAATCGGTGCGACATCATGGTCAACAACGTAAATCTCGACGAGGATCACTATGACCCTTCTGAATCTTTCAGGGAAATGGCAATGAATGGAGCACTCAGTAACGGACCCAAGATCGATGATCCGAGGTCGAAGGATACAACGTGCATTTAACTTTTTTATGGAAGCAAATTTGGAGAGATCATGAATAAGAAACAAAAGCGTGCATTAACTTGCGGAATAATAGTTCTTTCAGCGGTTCTTTTGTTTCCGCCACTTGTCGATCTGAGTGAAAAGAGCGTTGGGATTATCTTTGTTGATTTTGGTAATGTGGATTTCGCACAACTTAACTTTCATAATCTGATAGTTGCCGCGATTACCGCCGGGCTTATTTATGGTTTGAGGAATAAAAAGAAACCGTCAGATGCAGCACAAGAAGACGGTCAGGAGCAGCAATAATCCGCCGCAGAGGACTGGTTGGCTTGGCATTATGGATGCAATTATACTTTCAGGCGGTAAACAGAGGCGGATGGGCGGCAGGGAAAAGGCTTTTCTCGAGATCGGGGGCAAGAGTCTTATCGAGCGAAAAGTCAACCTGCTTTCGGGCATTTTCTCGCGGATCATCGTAGTAACGAACAACCCTGCAGCTTATGAGCACCTGCCAGTTACTCTTGTACCCGATGAAAAAGAGGGTTTCGGGCCATTGATGGGGCTTTGCTGCGGCCTTGAGAAAAGCCAAAGCGAATACTGTTTCGTTACGACATGCGATACACCCTTTGTTCAGGAAGCACTCATTAAGCATCTTAATGCAGCGGCAGTGGGTTTTGATGTAGCGGTGCCGATGTGGCATGGCTGCTACGAACCGCTTTGTGCGGTTTATTCCCGCAGGTGTATCGAACACATCCGAAAGACATTAGAGACTGAAAGGAAGGTTATCTTGTTTTATGACAAGGTAAATGTCAATTCCATACCCATGGAAACCGTCCAGCAATTCGACCCGGAAGGGATATCTTTTTTCAATATCAACACGGATCAGGACTACGAGGAGGCTTTGCGGATTTACAAGGGCTTTCGCGATCCAAAGGATACCGCGTGATATCCGCAAACGAGCCTACAGTTTGCCCTTGATGAGATCGAGGACTTCCGAAATATCTTCGTAGATCACACCCGAAGTATATGTCGGTGCGTCGGGACTGTCCTTTGAAACTACGATGCAGGCATCTGAAGTGATCTTCCTGGGATGGTTGCCTGTCCGGGCCGGGGAATCGATAACAGGAATGGACTTTCCTGCCAGGTCTATCGTTCCTCTGACACAGTCCGGCAAGAAAGGAGCGTCCTTGAGCTCCATACAGCCGATAACCTTTACTTTCAGTCCGTACTTCGCCTCTGTAAGTGAAAAGGTGGTAAGGCGTATACGGGCGTCAACGGGCAGATCTTTTTCATGGATTGGGGCATATCCGATCATTTCTCCAAGCACGAGTTCTCCTTCAAATTAACTTTTTGTCACGGCCAAACAGCATATCAACCGTCACAGATGGAAATATCCTCACGATGCGCCGCCCCAGACATCCCTTTCCGCAATGCTTCACCCATCCTTATCTGTATTATCGGACCACCCTCGTCTTAAAGTTTAACCTATTTTTCTGGATTTGCAAATCAAAACTCCATAGAATCACAATACAAGCAAGTTCTCAGGTTTGACAGCCGATATAACCGAAGTAACGACAGGATTTTAGAGAAACGCCATGGCGACAGAAAAAAATGAAATATTTCCCATCCCCAAACAGGGTAGAGACATCGTCCACCGCTGGGCGGGCAATCCGCTGATCGACATCTGTGATCTCGAATTCAAGTGCTCTGACATTCACAATGCCAGCGTTGTCGATTTTCAGGGGCAGACCCTTCTCCTGATAACCATTGAAAATCTCGCGGGCCAGCGATGCATCCACCTTGGTCATCTTGGCGGAGACGGCAATTATAATGTTGAGGTTGCGCCATTTCTCAGCCCCTCCGACGATGCGAAATACAAACAGCATGAAACTCATGGCGTTCTTGACGCGCGGGTGACATTGCTTGAAGGTGTTTACTATATATCTTATACCGCATTGGGAAAACACGGTTTCCGGTTGGCACTGGCCCGGACGAAGGATTTTCAAAAGGTAGAACGCATAGGTCTTATCTCCGAGCCGGATACAAAGGCGGGTGTGCTCTTCCCGGCAAGGATAAAGGGACGATACGCCCGCCTGGAAAGACCCGCACATGGAGAGAGCATCTGGATAAGTTATAGCGACGACCTTATCCACTGGGGCTCAAGCGAATTGGTTATTACTCCTCGCGGAGGATACTGGGACGCAAGCCGTATAGGCGCAGGGACCACGCCTGTCGAAACAAAGTATGGGTGGCTGGTATTGTACTATGGGGCAAAGGACACCTCGGCAGGCCCAATCTATCGTTTGGGTGCGGTGATACTCGACAAAGCCGAACCAACGAAAGTCGTGGGACGAGCGGGGATCCCGATATTGTCGCCAAGAGAGAATTACGAAAGGATCGGAGAC
The DNA here is from genome assembly GCA_011053245.1 of Phycisphaerales bacterium. The sequence goes on along the minus strand of DRGS01000230.1, from coordinate 19,230 downwards.
GTTCCGAACATAGTCTTCGCAACCGGCATGCTGGTCAGTGACAGCGGCAAGTTGAAGATATTCTACGGAGCGGCGAACAGTTGTATCTGCATCGGCGAAACAACCGTCAAAGAGATCGTCGCCAACTGCTTTGCAAGTGATAAGGAGTATTAGATGGCCCGCAACGGAAAAGATGGACGTGACCTGCTGCATCGCTGGGAAGGTAATCCGGCGATCACCGTCGAAGATATTCCGTTCCGCGCCAATACGGTTTTTAACGGTACGCCGATAGTAACAGATGACGGTGTTTACCTGCTGCTTCGTATAGAGGGTCAGCGTGGATATTCTTTTTTCGCACTTGCCCGGAGCAAAGACGGTCTTAACTTTACGATCGACGAAAAGCCCGTCATGCTGCCGGCAAAAGAAGGGCCGTTTGCACTTTACGAAAGCAAAGGCATCGAAGATCCACGGGTAACAATCGTCGAAGGGACATGTTATGTTGTATATACGCCGGTCGGTGAGCAGGGGCCGAGGATCGCCTTGGCGAAAACGGAAGATTATGTCAACTATGAACGGATAGCACTGATATCAGAGCCTGGCAACAAGGACGGTATCCTCTTTCCGCGGAAGATAAGAGGCAGATATGCCCGACTTGACCGCCCTATCGGTGGAGGACGCGGCAGTATATGGGTTTCGTACTCGCCGGACCTTGTAAACTGGGGAGGCTCAGAGGTGATAATCACGCCGAGACCGGGGTACTGGGATGATTACAGGATCGGAGCCTCCGTTACTCCGATAGAAACGGATCAGGGCTGGCTCGAGATATATCACGGTGTGAAGATGACCTCGGCTGGTCCGATCTACCGGATAGGCGTGGTGCTGCTTGACCTTGATGACCCGTCAAAAGTTATAAAACGGGGCAACAGCCCGATACTTTCACCGCGTGAAGACTATGAACGCATCGGTGATGTAGGAAATGTATGCTTCGCATGCGGAGCGGTCATCGAGGACAGCGGAGAAATGAAGATATACTACGGCGCTGCCGACACATCGATCTGCATCGCGACCTGCACACTCCAGCAGATACTCGATGAAGCGTTTTTATAGGCCAGATCTTTACAGCATACCTTAAAGCAGAATAGCCTATATAATACCTGACATTCCTTGTTTTGGGAATATCGTCACCACATTATCGGACCACACTTTATTTCTTTATTATAACAGGCCTATATACAGGGCTTGGCATAGGCAAAAACCGAAGTTTAGTCAAATGACGCGAAGAAGCGTTCCGAAATCGCCGACAGTTCAATAGAGATAGGGCTTCTCTGTTCGGAGAGATAGTAGCGTAACCTGTAATAGTCAAAGGCGTGAAACAAATGGCAACAAATAAACATATTCCGGTATCAAATGACACCGCCAATGCTCTTGCGCAAGGTTATCGCAGGGTTATCTTCAGGTACTGCCTTGCAGCGGCTTTGATCGTCATAACATCCGCTATCTGTATTCTCGCAAAAGTTAACCGTAAGGATTTTGAAGAGGCGCTCGTCAGGCAGACCCAAAAGCATCTTATGGTCATAGCAGGGTCGGAAATAACCCACATGACCACAAGGTTCAACAACATACTTGGCGGGCTTAGGCTGACAGCCACCAACCCCGAAGTTCAGCAAGCAACTTTAAGAGGCAATACATTTCAAGAGGTAGAAGAAAGAAACGGTTACTGTCCCGAGCAAACCACTTTTAAAAACTTCAATGGAAGTGTAAGTGCTGTTTACCGTTTGGACGCCAACGGGATCGTTCAAAGCAGGATACCATGGAAAGATAGAACAGGGACCGACTACTCCCATAAGCCCGGCGTCAATGCCGTTATGGGAACGCATAAGCCATACATAAGCAATCTTTTCAAAACAAATTCGGGCAAAAATACTATCTCAGTCTGTTACCCTATCTTCAAAGATGAACAGTTTATCGGAGTACTCCGCGCCCTTGTCAACATGGAAGCAGTTTGGGAATGCGCAGGTGACAGTGATATGGGCGAGAAAGGTTATTCGCAGATCATAGATGAAAATGGAGTTTTGGTAGTCCATCCAGAGCGAGAACAGATCGGCCATGACATTATTGCCTTCAGAAAGCAAACCTATCCAGATCATGACTGGTCGGAACTTGAAAACATCGTTAAGAGAATGAAGCAGGGCCAGGAAGGATCAAACAGTTACCATTCGGTATGGTGGCATGAAGAGAACAAGAAGTTCGTCCGCAAGATAACCGTTTATAGACCACTACAGGTCGGCAACAGACAGTGGTCACTCGGCATAACAATGGGCTATGATGAGATATCCGACCCTGTGAAGGCGCATGCAAGAAAACTGTTTTTGGGCGGGGTCTTTGTGTTCACGGCGTTTGTTCTTGCATTCATCTGGTTCTATAAAACGCAAAAGGAAAAGACTCAACTCCGCAGTCAGGCCGAATCCGCTGAAAAATTACAGGAGATAAACGAAAAACTTGAGTCGGAAGTCGCATGCCGCATAGAGGTAGAGGAGGGCATCAAAAAAATTAACCGTGAGCTCGAAATTTCCGCAGAAAAGGCGAATCTGATGGCCCGGGAAGCGGTATTCGCAAATGAGAGCAAAAGTCAATTTCTTGCCAATATGAGCCATGAGATCCGTACGCCGATGAACGCTATCATTGGGTTCAGCGATATTCTTGCCGATGAAGAAATGGCCGACGAGCATAAGAACTACGTCAGAACCATACGCGACAGCGGACAAAATCTTCTCAGTCTGATCAATGACATACTTGATTTTTCAAAGATCGAAGCAGGCAAACTCGATATGGAGATCGTCGACAGCTCTCTGGATGAATTGATCGAGGGTACCCAATCGCTATTACGTCCAAAGGCCATTGAAAAGGGACTGGGATTTGAAATACTCCAGTGCGACAAACTCCCCAGCCGTATCCATACCGATCCTGTGCGTGTTCGCCAGTGTTTGATCAACCTTGTAAACAATGCGATAAAATTCACGGAACAGGGACACATATATATAAACGTTACCGTGGATTCTGACAATGGCGATCCCTACATCCGCTTTGACATAGAGGATACCGGCATCGGCATTAGCCCCGAACAATTGGGGGAGATATTCGATTCCTTTACGCAGGCAGACGGAAGCACCTGTCGAAAATATGGCGGTACGGGGCTTGGCCTTACAATAACAAAACAATTAGCGGAATTGCTCGGTGGCAAGGTCTCCGTTTCGAGTGAGTTGGGCAAAGGCTCTGTTTTCAGTCTGCTGATACCTGCTCTTGTGGCATCAGACTCAACAGAACTGGATCGGTACGCCATAGCCAACACCCTCGATCAGGATGAAGCGAATACAAATGAGGAGTTCTGCGGGGATGCTCTGGTAGCCGAAGACAGCAAAGCAAACCAGATGCTTATCAAGGTGCTGCTGGAAAGACTCGGGTTTGAAGTTACTATTTGTGAGGATGGCCAACAGGCTTTAGACAAGATTCGCCAGCAGAGTTTCGATATTATCTTTATGGATATCCAGATGCCTAACCTGAATGGTTACGAAGCGACCAGGATAATTCGCAAAGAGGGGATAACGACGACGATCGTGGCGATTACAGCAGGAGCAATGAAGGGTGATGATAAAAAATGTTTCGACGCCGGCTGTGACGAGTATATAAGTAAACCTATAGACCAAGACAAACTCATCGGGATAATAGGCAAATATTTTGCTGGAAAGAGCGAAGAAGTTGTAAAGAAAATCGACTCTCTTACGCTACAAAGTGACGAAATAGCCAAAACATGTACGGACAGCCAGACAGGCGACAATCAGCAATCGCCAGCGGAAACGACCCCGTCAAGTAAGTCAACTCAACGGGACGATCATCAGAACTGACAAGCCTTTCGACTTCCAACAACACTATTTATCCAGACATCAAGCATTCTCGCCGAAATTTGTGCGCAAACTGCCAAAACTACGGTCGCCAATTTTTTTGTTGCCAGCAGAACCTTTTAATGATATAAAAATGACAAAGCGTGGAGCGACTGTAAAGGAAATTTAATAAAGGGAGTTTGGCTATGGGATTACTTGACATTCTTGTGTTTATTGTTTTCGTGGTATGCGTTATCGGCATCGGTCTTCTGAAAAGCCGTAAAAAAGAAGAGACAACCAGCGAAGATTACTTTCTCGCCGGCCGGGGCCTGACATGGTGGCTAGTCGGTTTTTCACTGATCGCAGCCAATATCTCAACCGAACAGTTTGTCGGCATGAGCGGTAAAGCCGCCGACTGGCTGGGCATGGCGATCGCCAGTTACGAGTGGATGGCGGCTATCACACTTGTTGTCGTAGCGTTCGTATTCCTACCGAAATTCCTGAAGAGCGGCATTTATACCATCCCCGAATTCCTTGAGTACCGCTATAACGCATTCGCCAGAACGGTCATGGCGATAAGCTCTCTGGTCATTCTCATAGGCGTTCCGACCGCTTCGGTCATATATTCCGGAGCCAAGGTCATCTGCGTCTTTTTCGCCGGCAAAACCATGATGGGTTTCGACCTTGGCAGTATCACGGTCGGCTGCTGGATAATCGGCGTACTGGCTACGGCATATGTATTCGTCGGCGGCCTCAAAGCATGTGCATGGGCAGACCTTATTCAAGGGGCGGCACTGATCTTAGGCGGCGGAGTTATCGCGTATTTCGCTATCACGGCTCTTGGCAACGCCGATCCTTCAAGTCTGACTTCGGCGGTCGGTGATATCGATCTCGAAAAGTTAGGCGCAGCAGGCGCTATCGAAAGGTTTAAGATGCTAAACGGAGGTGCCCTGCCGGATGGTAAGCTGCACATGTTCCGCCCTGCCGATGACCCTGAGATCCCGTGGACCGCGCTGATGCTCGGACTCTGGATACCGAACTTTTTCTACTGGGGTTTAAACCAATATATCACACAGAGAACACTCGGCTCGAAATCTCTTGCCGAGGGCCAAAAGGGTGTCGTATTCTCAGCATTGCTTAAACTCATCATCCCGTTCGTCGTTGTTGTACCCGGCATACTCGCCTTCAACCTGTACAGCGACAAACTTCAGGACGTGGCAAAAAGTAATAACACCGAAGTCATCGCCATGTATGAACAAAACATGACCAATCCGCAAGCGGTTAAGATCGCTTTCCGGTTCGATGATGATTTCGCCGAATTGAATCCCGAACTTGCAAAGGGGCTTATCCAATTTAACGCTGCGGCTATAGGTGTCGACATCGATGAATCCGCAAACCTTATCGAAGCCAATGATTCGATCCTCGCAAGCGTCACCGACGAGCAAGCGATAGCGATACAGAGCAAACTTGTCGGACACGACTACGATGCGGCGTTCCCGGTGCTTCTGGGTAATCTGCTCCCGGTCGGCAAGGGCATCTTAGGCTTTGTACTGGCAGCGATATTCGGTGCGGTCGTAAGTTCGCTGGCGTCGATGCTAAACTCCGCTTCGACCATCGCCACGATGGATATCTATAACAAAGTTCGCGGCGGCAACTCTTCGCAGAAGGCGCTTATTCGCTGCGGTCGTGTATGCGTGGTATTGTTCGTTCTCATCGCTCTGTGGATCGCTCCGAATCTCGGCAGCCCGGCATTTGGCGGCATCTTCACATTCATTCAGGAGTTCCAGGGCTTTATCTCGCCGGGTATCCTTTCGGTATTTCTCTTTGGCTTGCTGATCCATAAGGCGCCAAGGGTTGTCGGCACCATCGGCTTGCTGCTTAACCCCGTTCTCTACGGTGTATTCAAGTTCAGCCCGTCGATCCCGATCCTGAAGAACATCGGTATTTTGCAGACTGTTGCGGCATGGTCGTTCCTGAACCGCATGGCCCTTTGTTTTGCAATAATACTGACAGTACTGACAATAGTTACCATCAAAAACCCACTCAAACAGCCGGTAGAATTCCCTGTAAACGAAAAGATGGATATGACCAGTACGCGTGGGACAAAAATATTCGGCATGGTAGTGATCGCACTGACGATCGTCTTATATGTGATTTTCTTCTAACCGATAAAGAACAAGGAACAATTGAATGAGTGTTAATAATGACAAGGATGCTGTCGAACTTCTCAGGAAGCTCGCCTCTGAGAATGGCCTGGACATTGAAGGCGGCAAAGTAAGACGCAGTTCATCGAGATTCTGTCTTGGCGTTGAACACGGCGACTATAACGGTACGGAACTTTTCGGTGTCGGGACGGATCGCTTTATCTGGATGGCGTATAAACCCAACGGCACTGACAAGGTCAGATTATTCAGCGGCAACTTCCCCGACGACGGTATCGTCGAATTTACATTGGGCGATGTGCCCGAACCTTTAACGGTCAAAGATTCGTGGGCACGTTTTCCTTATGGTGTCGATTATATTCTCCGCCGCGACGGCTTCAAGCTTAGCAATGGTTTTGACGCGGTCATCTACGGCAATATCCCCGGCGGCGGCATGAGCAGGTCGGCATCTCTGAGCCTCAACCTGATCCTTACCCTGCTCGATGTCAATGGTATCGAAACAGATGACCCGCTTAAGATAGTCGATCTGGCACAAGCGGTGGAAAACGACTATATCGGATCGCCCTGCGGTCAGCTCGACCAGATCATGATCCTCTTCGCCAAAGAAGGGATGGGCACTCACTACAATCCAGCCACCCGTTCCATTAGTTATATCCCGCTTGGCGCCGGCGCTATCGATTTTCGCATAGTCGGTCTCGATACCGGAACGGTACGGCCGGGCCTTGAAAAATCCACTTACAAAATTCGCCGAGCCGAGTGCGAAGAATTGGTCGAACTCGCAAAAGATGCCGGCTTTGCTATCGAATGCCTCGCCGATGTTAAGGAAGAGGAACTTTACGATAAGATCGTCACAAAGTTTAAGGATACCTATCCTAACCTGTGCGACAGACTCAAATATATCTACGAAGCCCAGAGGCGTTTCTACGAAATGTTAGATGCCTGGAAAGCCGGCGACATCGAAACGGTAGGCAAGATATTCCGCGCTGACGGTATCGGCCTGCGGGACGACTATAAGATATCCGGGCCGGAATTAGAGACGATGTGCGACATCGTCCGAGCCGTTGACGGCGTCCTCGGCGAGAGAATGTTAGGCGGCGGCGATAAAGGAGCATCCGGGGCACTGGTAAAAGCAGAATGTGTAAATAACTTAACGCAAGCTGTAGACAGTAGTTATCCCACTATTCAGCCGGATTTCGCAAAAAAATATGCAGTTCATGTATGTAAAGTTGTTGACGGCATCAAAATTTTTGATATAATACCATAGTAGTAAAAATGAGACGTCTTTACGGCGTCGCGTAACCAAAGTTAGATTACGCAGGAAGAGGGTTGTAAATCCACGCGTAAATGGTTATGGGATAAATTTATGCACTTCCGGGCTCCCGCTTTCCTCCTAATTCTCCTTTTTGTGGGGGCCCTTCCCTTTCTTTTGCCTACACCGGGCAAGACTTTGAAGCGGGCATAATTTCAATCGTATCGGAGGCGTCTCGAAGGGGTGCGGCAAAGAGGTCGAAATCCATTGCTATACCATTGCTGGTAAAGGCCTGGCGAACTTCTTTGATCGCTATCTCCCTCGTATTCCGTTGTGGACTCATGTGCCCTAACATCACCGCCTGCGGGGGCGCAACGCTTCTTTGACGAGCGGCACACAGCAAACTGGCGGTATCGGGGTTGGGCAAATGGTAAGTGCTGTTGTGATTATAGTACTGCCGCAAAAGCTCATGGTCATGATTGGATTCGATGAATATGAAATCGGCATCGACAAAATGGTTCAATACCGGCTGCCATTGGTTAAAGTCGGTGGCAATAACAATTTTCGTTGTCCCGGCCCTCTGGGTGCATTTGATCACGAAACCGAACGTCGGGTACTGCGGATGATGCGAAACCTCAAACGGTTCAAATACAAAATCGCCCACCTGAAATCCGTCATCGGCAAAGGGCCTGATGTCAAGGTCGCCGAATCCATAACCGTTGAAGTGCTTGGCCCTTAACTGCTCAATACAATCCTGATGGATCCTGACGGAACAGTCCAGCCCTTCCAAAACTCGCAACGGATAATAGCTGATATGGTCGCTATGGGTATGCGAGATGACGACCGCGTCGATATTCACCGTAGAGGGAAGATGGTCGGCGATGGCTTGCCTGCATCTTTTCATTGAACTTAATCCGAAATCGACGATAACGCATGAATTTTCTGTCCAGATCGCAAGGCAGTTGCCATTGCTGCTGCTCGCTATACTTTTGAAATAGATCGGCATGGACTCATCAGACACCAAAATTCACTCCATTTTTAATATGTTCACATCCGTAACAACAGAGGATACACACCTGAGGGCAAGCTGTCAACTCAAATCCAAATCAGTAACGTCCCATAATATCTTTGTTTCCAAGCCAAAAACCCATAACCGGAGTTAAATCTGCTTTGCCCAATACAAAAATAGACGGGGTAAATTTTTTTGTTGCTTTTTAATAAGCGTTTTGTTATACTGATGACACTAAGTAGAGGCTCGCAAAGGGCTTATGGAGCGGTGGTGATGACACTTTCAGTCTTCACTCAGCTTTCTCAAATGGGGGAGATAGGTTCCATATCCCAAAGCGATGTATTCGTATTGTAAATTTTAATTGTATGAATTTTGTGAGGGGAAGTGAATTATGCGTGGAAACTCAAAACCGTATTTTAAGATTGTCGTAGCGGCAATCGCCTTGGCCGTCTTCCTGACAGCTTCGACGGGCCTTTGTGAAGACAAAAAGGTTATGTCCCAGGCTCAGGAACTATTGAAAACAAGGATAACTTTCAGTTGCAGGGAAATGCCGATCACGACGGTACTGATGCAATTGGCCGAACTTGCCGACATCGACATCCTGCCAAGCCCGAAAGTTACTGGTAACGTAACAGTAAAGATCACCGACGTACCACTCGGAGAAGCCCTGACCAATATCCTTGCGGCTCATGGCTATACCTATGTAGCTACCGAGAACATGATCCGGGTCGTTCCGGTCTCAGAGCTTATCTCCGTGAAAGAAAAGATAACAACCGAGATATACCGCATCACCTATGCCGATGCCGGACAGCTCGCAGCCGAACTGAAACCGTTCCTGTCAAAGAATGGCACTATCGCCGTCAGCGTGGCAACAAGCAATATAATGGTAACCGACACCGAACAAAGGATCAAAGCGATCGACAGGTTCATTGAGGAGATAGACCGCCAGACACCACAGCTTCTGATCGAAGCAAGGATATACGACGTAAACGCCGACCACAGCTTCGAGTTGGAACCCGAGTGGTTCCTCCAGCGTAATACTCCGATAACAGAGATCAACAGGGACCGATTCAGAACTGATACGACATTCAAAGTTGATGCTGCGAATACATTAAAATCTCAGGATGCTGAAGGCAATATGGAAGCAATCTTAGAACTAGATACGGGTACTTTCAACGAATTTGAAGAAAGCGATACTGTCACTAAGACAGATTTCCCGACTTTCAGGAGCAAGCCTATCGTCGGCGGCAGCTTTGACCCTACAAATGGCGGCACGCTTCAATTCGCTCTCTTCAATGACGCTATCAGTTTCAATCTCGCGTTACATATATTGGAATCGGAGTTGGAGGCAAATCTTCTGGCCAACCCAAGGGTACTCGTACTCGATAACGAAGAAGCCATATTTAAGATCATTCGCGAGGTCCCTTATACCGAAAGCGTTCAAACCGTCGGAACAAGCGCAACGATCGCGACCATACAATTCAAGGACATCGGCGTAATTTTAAATGTGAAACCTCACATCGCGCGAAACGACATGATAAGACTTTTTATCCAACCGGAATTCGGAGTTCAGGTCGGTGTTAATGAATCAGGCGCTCCAGAAGTTGACACTCGCAAACTCTCCACTACCGTACTCGTTCGGAACGGACAAACGGTAGCCCTTGGCGGGCTTCGCAAAAAAGAGATGGCAAGAAAAGCCCGAAAGGTTCCTATCCTCGGAGACATCCCTCTTTTGGGCGAACTCTTTAAAAGCGAAGTTGAAAATGAAATAACAACGGAACTGGTTGTATTCATCACCACAACGATCGTCCACGATACGAGACTTAGCGAACGAGAAGAAGAGTTGCTAAAGAAAACCTATTTTGAGGACGCAAAACCACTGGTCCTTGACGCTCTTAATAAGATCGAAGAGAGAGCCGGCACAGCAGGAAAAAAAGAAGAAATGCCGAAAAGAACCGATGTCGAGGAAATCGATCCTATGGTCCTTGAGGCTTTTGAGAAAATCAACATCAGGTAAGAAAGGGTAACATCAAACAATAAAGGCTGGCCGTGTCATATCGGTCAGCCTTTTTTTTATCCGCAATCCCTGGAAGAAATCCGTTTAAGAACTTAAAATTTTCCGAGATCGCCCTCTTCTCTGTTCGGGTAATAGTTTTCTATATGCTCTTCTTTGACACGGTATATCTGCTGGTCCTCGCTGAAGTATAGACGGTGCTGATTCTCGGACCACCACTTGTCCCACTCTTGGCAGGTCTTGACAAAGGACTCCTCTACAAGAAAAACTTCATTATCCGTTCTTAGACTCCGCACCCACTCTTCCCACTGCTGCTGAACTTCTTTCGCAACTTCGTCATAGGGGCAGCCGTAAACCTCGCCAAGAGCGATCAAGCCGTAAGGATCATTCTTTGTTTGGCTGACAGCACGCGCGAATTCGTAGAACTTGCCCTGTTTGTGAAGGAACATCATGAACGAGCGAATATGCGCCTGGGATATTCCACGGTGCGTAAAGAGTGTCAGCAAATCAAAGACATCCTGATTTTCTATGGTCTGCGGTAATCTCATATTGCTGAAATAACCGAACGTCACATGGAGATCGCCCGCTTCGTCAAAGTGGCCTATAAACTTTTCAAAGAAAGTAGATATGCCCTCATATATCCACTCGGCTTTTTCCTCCTCGAAAGCACAGTATTCAAAGTGATGTACAATTTCATGTGTTATCACGCCAAAGCCGGTGTCGGCGTTTATGACTGTGACATTTCTGCCGGGGAAATAGAAACCGTAGGGAGTAAAATTCGGCCCACACAGATATTTGGCAAAAGGTTCGTAATATTTGATGTCATTGAAAAGGTACACCTCCAGCCGCTCGGGATTGGTTATCTTGAAGACTTCGCGGTCGAAATACTCGTAGAAACCTTCAAAGAATTTTTCATAATAGTCCAGCCGGTCGAAATCTATATCCGTGTGAATGTTGTAATGCTTCGTTATCAACTGCGTATCAAGAATTACAAGCGGATTGCTGCCGTCGTAACCCCGAACGTCCATCTCAATGAGATCGACGCCCTTATCGAACAGACCACTATTCTTGTAGCGATACGTAAAACTCACAGCAACTGCTGCAACGAGCAGGAACATAAATAATATTCGCGGTTTTTGCATTGGTTCAACGATATCCTCCGCCTTTGTCATTCCTGCATGCTCTTAGCAGGAATCCACACTTCCAATTCGTTTTACCATATTTTCCATCATAATGGCAGGGTGAATTTGGGTTCTCGGAAAAATCATATCCCGCCCGCGCAAAACTCTCACCACTTGCACAGCCGCCAGCGATCATACGCCTTCAAGCCAGCGTTGCGCAAACAGGCTAAAGTCCTCAAAGGTGACCGACCCGTCAGTATTTAGATCCGTACCTTCGCAGTCGCCGCACAGATCCAGCCAGTGGTTCATCATGACCGACAGGTCGTCCGTATCGACTTGACAGTTATGCATAAAATCACCTGCCATCACAGCCGGACCGGAAGAGATCAGTTCGACATCGTCAATATTCCAGCCGGACGGGTTCCATGTTGAGTCTGTCGGTCCCATGCCCCAGCGAACATATACCGTTGACTGATCATCGGCGAACGCAGAAATGTCGTAGCTCTGAAAGCTCCAGCTTGACTCGTTTACGGACCCCGAGTTTTGCCATATCATGTTCCATGCCGAACCATTCGATACCTCGATATAAGCATGGTCAACCAAAGCACCTTCGACATTGAGCCATCGGTAGAAATTAAGCGTAACATTCGTCATCCCAGTACAATCTATCGCCGGCGTCGTAGCCCATTTAGTTGAAGACATATTATTGGCGTAAGCGCCATTTAAATTATAGGCTACAACTTTTGAACCTGTATAACCGGATGTCGGATCCGGCTTGCCATATGTCATAGCTAAGCCTGTCGGAGTCCCCCATTCCCAGTCCCCTTCGAATGTCCACCCCGGATCGCTATCCATATTAGCAACATATGGGAGTACTTCGACGGTAACTGTCGCTTCGTTGGAAGCGCCGCCAGTGGGACCGGCACCACCATCGTCAGCAACGAATCTAAATGTCGCCGTGGCACCGCAGCCGGACTTCGGCGTATAGACCACCTCATTGCCGCTATCGGCCAGCGTATAGGGAACGACCGTAATTTCAGTTTCGTCGATATCTTTCAGCACGCCCTGACTGGCAAGCGAAGTTATTACATAGTCAAGGCTCGAAGGCGGATTCGGCAACCCTTCGTCGGCAGCTTGCAGTGCTATCGTAACAGGGGTATTGTATGATATTGTTGTATTTAGATCGAATGCTTGCGGAGGGCTTGCAAGTGAATATATCGCCTGACCAAGATTAACCCTCGGTTTGGTTATTGCAACTTTACTGTCTGTAACGTCATCGCCGCTGGAAACCAGAAGAGCTTTTACTTCCGAAGGTGTCAGATAATTACCGGTCTTAATTTTTGACGCTGACTGCAAACATGCCACCGCCCCTGCCGCATACGGACAAGCTGCCGAGGTACCACCGAATCCGGGATTGTAACCGGCGCCAATATCCGTCGTATAAGCATCATGTGAAGGGGCGAGAATGTCAAGGAAGGATGCCGTATTCGAATAGCAGGTCACCATGTCGGCGGTCGAGCCATCGTAACATATCCAGTTGGTGCTGCAGTCGATATCGCTTTCGCCGCCGCAGGAATCACTCTCAACACAAAACCCGATCCCGCCCAGCGGTGCATCGTAGACAGCGCCTACCGAGATCACACTTGAAAAAGCCGCCGGCGCCGCTAACGAATTGCAATAACCGTCATTGCCCGATGACGCCAGTATTGTTATGCCCGCAGCGACTACATCACTGGCAGCCGACGCATAGGCAGGTCTATCTGACTCGGCACTTGCCGCAGTGGAATACTTACCCGCACCAAAGCTATGGCTGATGACCAGGATGGGATTGGCAGAGTCGTCGTCTTTATGGGTTACGCACCAATCCCATGCATCGATCACATCGCTTTCCCATGCGCTATTGTTATCGTCAGCGGTTATCTTCAGAGCGTATATCCTGGCGCCGTGTGCTACTCCTCCTATATAATCGCCGACGGACCCGATGTCCCCTGCCGCTATCCCGGCACAATTGGTCCCATGAGCGTCTGAGCTTGGCCCATACGGAAAAGGATCCGAATCATTATCCCCGGTATCGTAACCGCCTATAACCTTGCTATTGGGAAACGAGCCATTACCCAGCTTTGGATGGGTATAATCGACACCCGTATCGCAAATTGCAATTGAAACCCCCTGACCATTGTAACTAAGGCGAGGGACATCTGCGTTCATCAAAGGTATACCCTGTGCCGTAAGCGGGTATTGTCTTTTGTCAAGTTCGACCGATTTGACCAGAGGGTTATCGAGCAGTTTGTTTAGCCCTGCTATTGTAGTTTCGCCGGAAAAACTCGCAAAGTTTTTGTAACGGTGTTTTGACGTAAACTCGAAAACGCCCAGGGAAGATAATACCGACGTTTGGCGGCTATGTATTTCGTCTCGACGTCTCTTAACAGCCTTGGCGGACTTAAAGCGTGACGCGGAGGAAACTTCGGCAGGTACCTCCAGAGTTACTAACACCTTCACTGTTGAATTTTGATCATGAAGGGCTGACAGGATCTTCTGCGATTGCTTGAGTTTACCATACCCCCGACCCTGGCCGCGCGCAACGCCCGCTGGATGCAGACACACCGCGACTGCAAACAACAGGACCGCAAAAAGAGACCGTAAGTTGTTTTCCAAAACTCTCCTCCGTTTTTGCACCTAACACCAATCACAATTATAAAATGCGATTTGATACGCGGTTAAGTGTCTTTACAACAAATATGACAATTGTCACCGCGAAATTTTATTACCCTATAAGGGTATAACCGCTGATACCCTCCATGTATAGACCGTATAAGTGTACCAGAAATAGCCGAAAAATGCAATAAATTTATATTATCGAGCACCACCAGCACAGAATCATCCAACCAAAGCCGCTTTTTTGAAGATGTTAGCGCCTTGGCGGGATAAAATCCGTGTCATCTGCGTAATCCGCGAATAAATTTCTTCCAAACGCGCTTGCACTATTCTGCTACAGGGCAAAAAAATAAAAAATTTTTACTCCTTTCCTCACAACAACTTACCGTTTTTAACCCCCAAAAAAATCACCGATTTTTGTATCAAACGCGCAAGTTCGTGCAAAGTATAGAGGGGGTATGTTTTTTGAAAGAGTACAAAAAATGGTAATAAAAAGAAGAATTCTACCCCTAACCCCTTATCGCAGGCCACGCCTGCGAATGTTTAGCCCCGGTCTTTGGCCGGGGTTGCTGTTAAACAAACCGCTAAAAAACAACACATAAACCGTTCAAAAGTGATCAAAAAATGAAAAAAGACGTGGTTTCGACAACTAAAACATGAAAAACAAAGCCAATTTAAACACCGTGAAATTTACCGCAACCTCTTACAATACAGTGGTTTACAACGATTCACACCCAAAAACCAAAAACGGAACAAAGCCAAACAAAGCCAATTTAAAGCCAATTTTAGCCCGAAGGCCCCCCGGTGTGGTTACGTCTACAAAAACAGGGAATCCCGCAATTTCACAAAAACTTTTTTTCGCAAAACGAACCCAATTTCGACAACCAAATTCAACCGCAAACTCTTGCAATAAAGTAACTTACAATGCTTTACAACCAAAAGGAAACGAACCCAAACGAACCCAATCAAAGCCAATAAAGCCAATCCAAAGCCAATTAACAGAAAGGCATTTACAAACTGAACATATCGAAATAAGCGTTTGACAAGCCGTTAAATTTCGGGTACAGTGCGTCGTTTAATATAGTAGAAACGACGGGAATACATGAAATTTACTGAACTTGGACTAAAACCGGAAATCCTCAAAGCTCTTAAAGCTATGAGCTATGAGGACTTAACTCCTATACAGGAAAAGACTTTTGCGCACATTCAATCGGGCAGGGACATGGTCGCCGTAGCCGAGACCGGCTCCGGTAAGACCGCTGCGTGCGCGATTCCGATGGTCCAGCGGGTCGACACATCGCTAAACGCTATCCAGGGGCTGGTACTTGTCCCGACGCGTGAACTTGCCCTTCAGTATGTCCGGGCGATCGCCGATATCGCAAAACAAAGCAAGGTGATCCCGTTCGCTGTGTATGGCGGGTTTTCCATGCAGATACAGCTCAGCAAGCTCGACCACGGCGTCCATATTCTCGTCGCCACGCCGGGCAGGCTTATCGACCTGCTCTATAACAGCCCGCTTAGTCTGTCCGAGGTTACCACTTTCGTACTCGACGAAGCCGACGAAATGCTGAACATGGGTTTTATCACCGATGTCGAATTCGTCCTGTCGTGCCTGATACACAAGCATCAGACGCTGCTTTTTTCGGCAACGATGCCGCAGGAGATCAAAGCCCTTACCGGCAAATATCTCAAAGATCCGATGCACATAGAGTTGAACATAGATCAGATCGCGCCAAAAAGTCTGAAACACCATTTTCAGCAGGTAAGCCGGAACACGCATTTTGATTCGCTTATAAAATATATCAAAAGCGATAACCCCAAACAGGCGATCATATTCTGCAACTCAAGGCGAAATGTCGAAAAACTCTACGACCAGCTTAAGGGTCAGTTCGATTCCGTTGACACCATACACGGCGGCCTTGAACAATCCAGACGCACGTCGCTTTTTAATCGTTTCAGGAAAATGAACATACGCCTGATGGTCGCTACCGATGTGGCGAGCCGCGGACTGGATTTTTCCCATGTGAGCCATGTTATAAATTACGATTTTCCCGCCAACCGCGAATCCTATACCCACAGAACCGGACGAACCGCAAGGATGGGGCATGAAGGTATCGCGATGACGTTTTACACTCGCGGTAACTTGCGCGATCTGGCAGCGGTCATCAGGACAAACCATATTGAGCCGATATGGCAAGGGCAGGAGCCGGATCTGAAAAATATCTCCGGAAGGAAAAGACCGCAAGCAAGACGAGGGGGGCCAAGCAGTTCAAACAGACGACATAAACGCCCTGCCGGCAAAACACAACAGAAAAATAACCGACGTTAATGTCAACTGCTCGTCTGAAAAGCTAAGGTAATGATGTCCTTTCTGCTTATGATACCTACGAGTTTGCCATTGTCAACTACGGGGACACGGCGTATCGACCTATCGAGAAAACACTGACAGATGTCGGCGAGGTTGTCTTCCGGTGAAAATGTTACCAGTTCCTTTGCCATCAGTTTTTCAACAGTGGCGTTGCTGGTGGCCGGGTCATAGGAATTCGTGATGATGCGATAGGCTACCTGCAAGACGTCCTTTTCCGAGATAAGACCGACGATCGTCATGTCATCTTCTACGACGGGCAGGCCGGTTATTCCCTTCTCCGCTAAGATACCGATCACTTCGCTGACCGTCGCCTCTTTCGAAACGGTTATCAGATCCGTCCGCATAAGATCCTTTGCTGTTACCATGGCATGCTCCTTAGCCTAAATATTCTATAACAGTTAAACGCCCTTTTTGTCATCTTCAAACATCATCCGCGTCAGGACCAATAACCATGCCCCTTCCCACCAATTATTAGCCACTGGGGATGGGAATAGTCGTAACTGGATCACTCCACCCGGTGACATTCTCAATAAAGTTGTCCCTGTATCTTACCCTATACGTATTTACAGAGTTCCTTGAGACTTCTCTCAGCAGGGTCTCGCTTATCTGCCATTGCTGTATCGCGCCATCAATCTCGAACTGATACCACACACCGATACCCGGTGGGTTAGGTGCGTCAGTAGCGATCACAGCCTCTATATAATCATAGAACCCCAACACCAGGTCATAGCCACGTCTGAGATATGTATCAGGATGGGGGTCGGCAAACTCAGCTGGATTTGGTTCAGGTAGCTCACTATCAATTATCCCGATCGTTACAGCTACGGACTCCGACCAACCGCCAACGTTTCCATACGGCCTATCCTCTGTGTGCACCGTATATGTATACGTCTCGTTTTCTAACAAATCGGTATCCGTCCAGGTAGGCCCATATATATCTTCTATATCGGTGCCATCAGTAGAATGTTCTGCTTCAGATATACCGTTTCTCTTACGCTCAAAGATGTACATTACCCTTTGCTTACCGCCTTCGTATGTAGCGGACGTATAGGGTTCGCCGTTTATATCGTAATCAACGACAGTCATAGCTGTCATGGTAACCGAGTTCTGGGTCTGGCTGGCGAGCATTGGCCTGCCGTCAGTGATCAAATCAAGTTCACCGTCGCCATCCATATCCGGACCGTACTCAGCGAGCCACTGACCGTCATCAGGCGGATTGTACTCCTTGCCGAAAATACTGCCTTTGCTTTCAGCGCTTGCGGTTATGTTGCGTATACCCGTTGACCTGCGCTCTCTTGCCCTTACAGTGTAGTCTCTACCTACTAAAGCAACATCCCAAGTATCAATATCCCAACTATCCGGCTGCCAGTTTTCCTCGTCGTAGCTTGGATCGGTCATCCAGTAATTAGGATCGCTAACAGTAGGATCGTATTTATCATTAGCCGGATCAGTCCGATCCATGTCAATATTATAGTACGCATTATCATACTTGCTGCAGAAGTAGTACTCGACTCCGTCACCGGTCCAGTTGTCGAAAACAGGTTTAACCGACATTCTTATCTCGTAAGGAGGACCGTTACCCGGCTCTGTATATGCGTCGATCGAGTTAGGCTCTTCGAGCCATACCAGCTGAGGTCGATCCCCATCTTCCTCGTTATCGGATCTGGTGGCATAGCCAGGCGCTTCTTCGTCTTTTTCAAGCCAACAGTTTGTAAAGACGAATAAGTCATAACTGTTAACCAAAGTGTCGACTGTTACATCGGTACCGTCACACCATCCGTTGCCTGTGCCGCAATCAGCCATACCCCAGTTCAGTGCGAACTTGGCAAAGTCGGCAAGGTTGATCATACCGTCACCTGCAATATAATCAGGCTCATCGGGTGAGCCCTCAATACTGTTAGGATCGACATCGCATAATCCGCATATCCCCGCAAATACCATCGGATAGTGATAGCCTATATCGACAGTCTCAGTGTCAAACAGGTAGTCTGTCTGTGTGGTATAGCCGCGTGAAAGCTGCACATGCACCGGCTCTGACAGCAGAGGCTCCAATTGCCCTGCGTCTACATAATATCCGCTGGCTGAACCGGAACCGGCATCAACGCACGGACTGGTTGGATCAAGGTAATAACGGCCTTCAAAGGAACTGCCGACAGACTCAAACAAAGGATCAAATGTATCATACTGACCTATCAACTCACAACCGTTATCTACATGAATGCCGGTCTCTTCGAGAACGCCATCGATAGTGCTGTATGCAATGTCAAGCGTCGACGGCCTCGGGTCGAACTCAAACCCGGTACCAAGGTTTATCTGGCCACCGCTGCTAAAGGCGAAGTTATCCCAGAAAATGCTATTGGTGACAACGGTATTACTGTGATAGGAACAATACATTCCACCGCCAAAGCCGGAATCGCCAAGTGTGCCAAACTCTCCCGTAGCCTTATTATCCGCTACGGTACAGTTGGTAATTATCGGTTTGGCGTACCAGTTGACCGATATACCACCGCCATCACGACCGGCTTCATTGCGAACTATCAAACAGTTCCTAACAATTGAGGGTTCTTCGCTGACATCGGTAAAGAATATACCGCCACCGGAAGCGCTGGCATCATTGTTTGTAATCGTACTGTCAGCAATCTCGGCAACAATAGCGGTAAGATATATACCGCCGCCACGTCCAAGGACTATTTCCTCGGTAACAGGTTCGGCAATTTCCACTTCACCGGCGATATTACCGCTTATCAGGCAACGTTCCATGTAAAGCGATCCGTAACTGCCGTAAATACCTGCGC
>DRGS01000229.1 GCA_011053245.1 Phycisphaerales bacterium | reverse complement strand
TCTTCGATGAGCGCGGCAACCTTTTTGCCTCTGCCCGGTATCTGCTGAACAACAGCTTACTTCGAGTCCAGAGGGTGACGTACATAATTATGATTCCTGCTATCTTCCTGCAGGCGAGATAGCGTTCATTTCCACCGCGTCATTTCAGGCGGTTCCATGTAACAGCACCATCCGTGTGGGCATGCTCTATAAGATGGATGGCAACGGCAATAATATTCGCCAGCTTTGCTTTGAGCAGGACCATAACTTTCATCCGACGGTCACCAGCGACGGGCGTATCCTTTACCTCCGCTGGGAGTATACGGACATTCCGCATGTATGGGCGAGGTATCTTTTTACGATGAATCCGGACGGGACGGGTCAGCGTCAGTATTACGGCAGCGGAAATTACTGGCCAAACAGTATTTTTTACGCACGACCGATCCCCAACCATCCGACAAAGATCGCCGGCATCGTCACGGGCCATCACGTCGGTCGCGTCGGCGAGCTTATAATATTCGATCCGGCAAAAGGACGAACTTCGGTCGACGGTGTTGTTCAGCAGATACCGGGCAGAGGCAAAAAGGTTGCCGCGCTCATCGAAGATAAGTTAACTATGGCCTCATGGCCGAAATTTTTGCATCCGTTTCCTCTAAGTGAAAAATATTTTCTTGTCAGCGCGAAACCTGCCAAGTCCGATCTGTGGGGAATATACCTGGTCGATGTATTCGACAACATCACGCTGATAAAAGAGGTCGAGGGCTATTGCCTGCTTGAGCCGATACCGATACGAAAGGTAAAGACGCCGCCCGTATTAGCGAGCCGTGTGGATATGTCCCGCAAAGATGCCACGGTTTATATCGAGAACATCTACAAAGGGCCCGGCCTTGCCAACGTCCCGCTGGAATCTGTCAAAGAGCTTCGGCTTTTCACATATCATTATGCCTATAATAAATTCGCCGGGATAGATTTTCGTGTCGGGATAGATGGTCCCTGGGAACCGAAATGTGTTCTGGGAACCGTGCCCGTAGAAGACGACGGTCCGGTGATGTTCAATGTTCCCGCCAACACGCCCATTTCGATCCAACCGCTCGACGCCGATGGCAAAGCGCTGCAACTTATGCGAAGCTGGATGACGGCAATGCCGGGTGAGTTCGTATCGTGCACGGGATGTCATGAAAAACAAAATCAGGCTCCGCCAAGTCGCATGACAAAGGCGCAGAGAAAGTCGCCTGCCGAAATAAAACCATTCACCGATAAAGTCAGAGGTTTTAGCTTTAAGCATGATGTCCAACCCGTTCTCGATAAGTACTGTGTGTCATGTCATGACGGCAGCAAGGACGACAGGGGTAAGGATATGCCGAACTTCAAAGCCGATCAGGGCAAACTTATTGCGCTCAAACGCGGCAACCCCACGATACGAGAGATCGAAGGCGTATCAAAAGCCGAACTGATGAAGAAACACGCGGGAGTTTTTCAACCGTCGTACATTGAGCTTCGAAAGTATGTTCGGGTCGGTGGTTTCGAAAGCGATATCAGGCTTTTAAATCCCGCCGAGTTTCATACAAATACCAGCGAACTGTTTCAGATATTAAAGAAGGGCCATTACGGCGTCCAGCTCGACGACGAAGCGATGAAGATGCTTGTGACCTGGGTGGATCTGAATACGCCGTGTCATGGGACATGGCAGGATACATGTACGATGGATGGTACGATGCAGAATATCGGGCGGCGCGTGACATATCGAAAGATGTACGCGGGCCTAAGCAACGACCCTGAAAGTTATTTCGGCATGGACGCTGCGACCGTCGAACCGGTAAAGGTCGAACTATTTGTCAGAGATAAGGTAATTGAATTGGAATGCGCAGGCTGGCCTCTGGATGCGGAAGAAGCGGCGAGACGCCAATTGCAGACATCCGGCGAAAACGTGACGCGGCAGATCGATCTTGGAAATGGTTCCAAGCTTGATATGGTCCTTATACCTGCCGGTAAGTTTGTCATGGGCGATGCGGACGGTCAGAGAGACGAAGTACCGCTTTCGGTTGTATCGATAGACAAGCCGTTCTGGATGGCGAAGTTTGAGATCACTAACGCACAGTTTGCGCAATTCGACGCTGGACACGAAAGCCGATACGAACATAAGGGGTCATGGCAGTTCAGCGAAGGTCATCTTGGATGGCCGCTCGATAATCCCGATCAGCCGGTTGTACGGATCTCGTTCGACGAAGCGATGAAGTTTTGCAAGTGGCTTAGCAAAAAAACCGGCACGGGCGTAACTCTGCCAACCGAGGCGCAATGGGAATATGCATGCCGGGCAGGGACGGCGACACCACTTAGCTATGGCGATACGGATACGGATTTTTCCGCATTTGCCAACATGTCCGATGTAACCATGCGTCAACTGGCACATGATACTGACGGCTGCCACACCGGTGACATTACGCCAAGGGAGGCGCGTTTTAACGATGAGATGCTGGTTACCGCCAATGTGGGAACTTACAAACCGAATAGGTGGGGCCTTTCAGATATGCACGGCAACGTCTGGGAATGGACGAGGTCATCATACACATCCTATCCATACAACGATAAGGACGGTCGCAACGACCTTGCAGATATTAGTGCGGAAAAAGTCGTTCGCGGCGGTTCATGGCGTGACCGCCCTAAGCGATGTCGTTCCGGTTATCGTTTAAGTTATCCGCAATGGCAGAAAGTTTACAACGTAGGCTTGCGAGTTGTGATCGGAACCGAGGAAACATTGCAGGTCGCTGTCGGTGAAAAACAATGATTTCGCTTTTTTTTTCTTTATCATCGCCAGCTTTTAAGACTATTTGAAAGCAATACAAATGAAAAAGTTGACAACGTGGGTTGACTGCAACGGACAGTATTACGGTTCGTACTACGGGAAAAAAACATCATGTACCAAACCCCGCAAGATGCTGGTCTTTAGCAGTACCGAGGGGCCGCAGGCATAGCAGCTTTGCCGACAGTATATCCTGCTATAGTCGAGGGCGATAAACGTAAACATAAATTTGGCTGCTGTGAGGTGAATTAAAAGGTAAAGAATGGCCCTCGATATCGTCAATATTGGCAAACAGGGGTTTTAATTCTGACATTTGGTAGCCGAATTGTGTAATCTACTTCAGAAAGAACGTGAAAAACCCGATGCATTGGTATACGCTGCGATATTTGTCCTCGCAGAAAGTTAAGAGAAAGAGGAAAATAATATTGGTATTCTGTGATAAGTGTGGTAATCTTTTTAAGGTTCTATGGCTTTAGGTATACTTCTTTTATCGTAAAAAAGGTGTTAACAGGAAAATTCAGGAAGGTTTATCAAAGGAGTTTATTATGGATCGGATGCCAGGGTTGACAAAGGCGAAGTTTTATTTCCTAAGTTGTATTTTATTTTGTGTTCTGACCGGAGATGTGATAGCCGAGCCTGTCGATGTCAGGGAGTCTATCAAGACCGAATCCCAGGTAGAGCTTGAAGAGAAGGCCACCGAAAAACCGGAAGTAAAGCGGCCCAGAGCTGCCGAGAAGATCAGCGACGAAGAGATCGCACAACTGGATCTGCCCGCAGATACGACGACAGTGATGACCGCAAGTGAATTGCGTATCACGGGTAACACTTTAGTGACAACCGAAGAATTGTTGTCGGGCATTGGCGCAATATATAACAATTCCAATTTGCCGCTGCTTAAGGCTGACAGCAGCAACCTTTATGATTTCCGAACAGTACTTGAAATAATAGAATCGCCCGGTCAAGAGCGTTCGGTTTCGGCAAGGACGATCCTTGGTCTTACCAGATGCTTACTTGGCATATATAAAGCCAAGGGTTTCTCGGGCATATTGGTATCCGTTCCTCCTTCGGCTCTTGAAGGCGGAGAACTGCGAAATAATGTTTTACTGATAGCGGTTACCGAGGCTTCGATCACTTCGGTTACAACAAATTACTATACGCCGGACAATGAGATAGTCGAAGAAGGTTATCTCAAAAGTTCATTCCTTCAGAAATGGTCGCCTATCGAGGTCGGAAAGGTAGCAAAAGAGAAGAAACTAAACGATTTTGTTAACCTGCTCAATATCAATCCGGACCGATATGTCTCAGCAACTGTGTCAAAAGGCGCAGAGCCGGGTACCCTTGCGGTTGGTTACAATATTTACGAAGCAAATCCATGGCATTATTTTCTTCAGATAGATAACGCCGGTACCAAAGACAGGCAGTGGACCCCGCGGGCAGGTGTTATCAACACGAACCTAACCGGTATCGATGACAGGTTCGCCCTGTATTATCAGGCTCCATGGAACTCTCAAATTCTTGACGAGTATTCTGTGTTTGGTAGTTATGACCTGCCCATCATGGGGCCGAAGCTGCGGCTGGAACTTTTCGCCGGTTACAACCAGTTTGATACAGATGGCGGCGGCGGGATCGAGTTCCTCGGTCATGGTTCGCTGTACGGTGGAAAATTGCGATACAATGCATTCCAGGATAATGGCTGGTTTTTTGACGTGACGACATCATTGTCACACGAAAAGAGTAGGGTCTCCTCTTCGGTACTCAGCGGCTTACTACCGGGTACCGGCGAGGTTGAAATGGATCTTTGGGGTATGGGCCTTGATATCCATAAGCGAAGTGATATGGCGAATTCATCGATTACATATGACCGCATCCAGAATGTGGGTGGGTCATCCCAGAGCAAGTTCTGGGATCCAGTTGCACTTACCGGGGCACGAGAAAATGCTGAGAAAGACTTTGTGATACATACTGTCGCAGCCAACCACAGCCGGTATTTAGATACTGACAAGATCGCGAGACTTTCCGGTTCGGTTCGATGGATATCTCCCGAAGATAGAATGGTTCCTGCAAAGATGACCACTTTCGGAGGAATGTATACCGTAAGGGGCTATAATGAAAGCCAAATCGTTACCGATGGCGGCGTGCTTGCGTCGGTTCAATATGAGTACGATCTTGTTAAGCGTGATGTTGTAAATGGAGTTGCCAGAAGTGATGCAGGCAATATATACGAGCTTAAGAAACTGGCTCCGTTGGTATTCTTTGATTATGGCCAAGCCAAGGTAAAAGACTCGGTTCCCGGCGAAACGGGCAGTGAGGAGCTTTACTCGGTTGGCGTTGGCGCTCTTGTTGAGATCGGCGCTAACTTTAGCGGGGCCGTGTATTACGGCTATCCGCTCGAAGCGACCGATACCACTGACCGAGGCGACGGACGGATCAATGTCAACTTAATGATGAGATGGTAAATAACTTGCGACTGTACTGCTCATAAGATCTTTCTTGAGAGCAATGATTCGCCGGGCAATGTCTTCCGGGTCCTGGTGACCTTCATTTTGAATGACAACATCAGGATGCTCGGGTTCCTCAAAGGGGAGATCCACACCATATACATTTTGTATTTGGCCGGTTTGTGCTCTTCTGTAAAGATCCTTTGGATGACGATTGACAAGTATCTCCATTGGTACAGACAAGTAGGTCTCGAAGTAATTTTCAATATTATTGCGGTTCCAGCGGTGTATCTGATGGAACATTGCGATCGTGGCACAGACTACATCGATATTCTGTAAAGAGAGCATCTGGCATAGTCGAGAATATTGCATACCCAGTACCAGTCTTTCCTCAAGGCTGTAGCCTGAGGGACTGAATACCTTACGCAGTGCATCGCCGTCAAGAAAGACTGTTGCCGGATTTTGCTCTTTGAGTAATTGCCATAAATGCCTGCCTATCGTCGTCTTTCCTGCGCCGGAAAGGCCCGTTATCCAGTAGACAGTTCCCGAACCAATTTGCCAATCATCAATCATGTTTTTTTCCTCGCGGTCGTCATATACCGCGCCATTGCGCACTATATCACTTCTACGGTTCTATTATTTGTGTTTACACCACATCTATATATCGGCAAAGTCCGATAAATTCTACAGTGAAAACACACATTTTTGGAGAAAAGAATGCGAGATCGTTATGTCTCGGATTATTCTGGGAAGTAGGATTGCGCGGATACAGTATTATGCACGCCCGTAATTGAAAAGCCCCCTTAAACCTCCGTTATTGACCGCACCTGAGAGGATTCGAACCTCCATCGTATGCATTTGTCCCGAATCATTTCAGTTAAATATTATATTTTTCTTCATCAAATAGTGAGCGAACTATAGTTTCAATGTCATTTCGATTGATTGAAGAGATGTTATTGTCGGTTCTTTCAGAAGTATATGCTAAATCGGAAATTAGCTCAACACAGCTATTGTCAATCCCGTAGTAAGATAAATTTAAGTGTAAACCTAATCTCTCGAATAGCTTTGTCAGTTCTGACGCCATTGATTCGACAGTTGTATCAGCCCTTAAAGCTTTTGCCATTATTTTAATGCGATCAGCAGATTCGACTGCATTAAATTTTAAGATCTGGACTAAAGGCAGCGAACATGCCAATCCGTGAGGCAAGCCAAAATGTGTCGTTAGTGGATATGAAATTGAATGGGCAAGACCTGTTTTTGTGTTACTAAATGCTAAACCTGCTAAAAGACTTGCACGATGAATATAACTGCGTAAAGTGCTGTCAGCTAAGTTATTAATTAGTTGGGGTAAGTAATCATAAATTATTGAAATAGCTTCTATGGCAAAGATATCTGAAATGGGATTGTGATTTTTGTTCCAAATTGACTCCATAGCATGTGAAATTGCATCTAAAGCAGAAAATATGGTTTCATCCCTTGGGAGTGTGATAGTTAAGTCTGGATCAAGTATGGCCTGCTCAGGGTATAATAAAGGATGCTCTATTGAGTGTTTCTGTTTTGCAACCATATCCCAAATGGTTCCCCACATTGTAACTTCACTGCCGGTACCGGCTGTAGTGGGAATGGCAATGATCGGTTTTGGCGTAAAATTCTTTGGATAGGAAAACTTATGGTTTAATTGGTCTGCAAGCCCCCCTTCATTACCTGAAGCATCAACTGCCGCAAAAGTTTTGGCTGTATCCAAGGCACTGCCGCCACCTAAAGCAATTATATTATCAAACATTAATCGACGTATGTTTTTAGACACTGCCAGTACTGAGCTTAATGTAGGATTGGGCTCGACCTCGTCGAATACAGCTACTAATGAATTACCTAATAAATCTCGCACCAAACTTGTAGTTCCTCTTTTGGTGGATCCTGGAGTAGTGATCAACAGGCTTTTGCGTGAACCAATTAAAGCTGAGAGATTGTTAATGCTCCCTGAACCAAAATGAATTTTTACAGGATTGTGAAATTTCCACTTAGACATTTCCAGATTCCCTTTCCAGAAATTGCATAAATCGTTTCTTGACCTGCTGAGGCGTAACTGTAGGACGCCCCAACTTTGAATCAGGCACCGTGGAAACTTTTATGTGTATTAAAGATGGACCAGGAGAATCTTTTGCTATATTAATAGCTTCTATAAGGTCGATTTCCTTGTTAGCAAAGCAACACATACGATAGCCGCAGGATGCAGCAATACTGCAAAAATCAACTGCTGGCGAGACGCTGTATTGCCCGCCGGTTGACTCATAAGACTCGTTGTCTATTACAATATGTATGAAATTCGAAGGTCTGTTGTAACCGATAGTCGCAAATGTTCCCATTTTCATTAAGGCGGCGCCATCTCCATCCAGTACCACTACAGATTGCCTTGGTTTTACTAATTGAATGCCTAGCCCAATCCCTGAGGCACATCCCATTGAACCGACAACATAGAATTGGCTATCCCTGTCGCCTGATTCGAAGAGTTCTCTTCCAATTTTTCCCGTAGTTGCAATTAAAGCATCATTACTGGAGACCGATTTACGAATGATCTCGATTGATCGTAAACGTGACATTCTCTTGTCAACTTCATTGATCTGTTCTTTACAGAAAACGTGCGGTGCTCTTTTTTTCATTGGATTGGATATTTGCAAATCATTTTCCTGCACAGTTCCTTTTTTCAATATCATCGCGTAAGGCAAATTAGTACTTGCCATTTTCTTTTCTGCATAGTCCAAGACTGTATTGATATCCTGCGTGACACTTGGAAAAAATGACCACGGTATATGCATAGTATCCAATAATTTCGTTGTAATCTGTCCCATAAGTTCATGCTGCGGCTCATCGTCAAACCCAGATTCACCACGCAAGGTTACGATTAAAAGAAACGGTATGCGAAAAGGGAAATTGAGCGACGTCAAAGGGTTTACAGCATTTCCAAGACCAGAGTTCTGGCACATGACCACCGCTTTACGGCCTGCCATGTATGCACCTGATGCAATACCAACTGCTTCGCCTTCACTGGCAGCCGCAACATAATCAACTTCATCATCATGGATTACCTGGTTAATTATTGGTTTCAATAAAGAACATGGAACTCCCGTAAAGAAAGTGTAATTCCTTGACACACACGCCGATATAAAATTATTCGCTTGAATCATTGTACTATTAACAGCCTATCTTGTACCTGGAATTAAATCCAGGATTTTATTTATTGACAAACACTGGTCGCGGCAATCATATGATCTGCCATGCTTGAGAATTGACTTGGCAACATTTACCATTGCAGGGTAGGCGGAACGCAGCATTTGATTTGCGTATATAATAATCTTCACACCTGCATCAGCAAGTTCTCTTTCATATACTTCGCTATAGCATGTTGGCACAACAACAAGAGGCACTTGCAGCTTAAACTTATTATACTCTTTACAAAATTGGAATATCTCATTTGGAGTTCTATCAATACTATGAATCATTAATGCACTGGCTCCTGCTTCTATGTAAGCCCTGGCTCTTCTAAGTGCGTCATCGAGACCGTTTCTTAATATAAAACTTTCAATTCGTGCAATAATCATAAAATCATCGGTTACTCGTGAGTTTTTCCCAACTTCGATCTTATCGCAAAAATTCTCAATAGTATCTTGAGTCTGCGGTACAGTAGCCCCGAGTAAGGAATTCTTTTTTAAGCCTACTTTGTCCTCAATAATAACAGCAGAAACCCCAAGCCGCTCCAGCGATTTCACTGTGAATCCAAAGTGTTCCAATCTCCCGCCTGTATCAGCATCAAAGATTAATGGTTTGGTTGTAACTTCAAATATACCATTAACAGTATTTATTCTTGAGGTCATATCAACAGCTTCGATATCAGGTTTTCCTTTTGCTGTCGAATCGGTTAAACTGCTTGACCACATACCATCAAATTCACTAACACTGTTATCTGTTTTGATTGTTAAGCTTTCCACGATCAATCCAGTCAAACCATTATGAACTTCAAGCACTCTTATATATTGTTTGGCCCGAATGAGCCTGCTCAACGTCCTTAGGCGAATATTGGGTGTCGTACCGATGACTTTCAAGTCTTCATGGAGTTGCGTCGAAGAAACACCCTGTGTGTATGCTATCTCAACCAACTCCCCATTCCATTCTTTAAGTGTTTCGATTACTTTTTGACGAGTTGACGCCTGAACACCGCTTTGCCAGTCATCGCCATGGACAACATAATCAGGCATAATTTTTTTTAGGTTATCAGTGTAATCTAAAGTATCTTGAGGTATGACGTTACAAACGCCCTTTATCTGGCTAACAACGGCTTCCCTTTGGCTGTAAGTTAGATATGGCAGTCGTTTATAACCTGCAATTGCTTTGTCGGTAAGCAAACCAATTGTGACGTCTCCAAGTTTTGCAGCTTCGGCAATTATATTAATATGCCCTGGATGAACCAGATCAGCACTCATGCCCACATATACTGTTTTCATTTTTACTCCACTTGGTCAAATTAAGTATTAAAACGACTAAAGGTTTTTAGTTGAAATTGTTTTTCAGTTTTAATATTACCTTTTTTATTAAAGCTGTGGATACTTCAGTTTTGAAGATTTGAACTACTCATTCAAAATATTTGATAGTTAAAAGAAGTTTCCATTTTACCAAAACCATGCCTATTTCCAGCCGATACTTTCGCTACATTCAATTCACTATATAGCCGAGATCGCCCCGGCTGTCAATATTTAATCTTTGCTGGCTCTTTTATTCCGTTTGGCTAAGCGTTTTTGGCTTTGCTCGAGGCGATAGCTGTCTCCGTCTCAAACAGCAATTTAGAACCGGTTTTACTGAACGAAACATAGCCCAACTCATCGAGGATCAGTAGACCGTACAAGGCGGGGAACTGCCCAATCCTTTGGTTCTATGATTTGTGTTTACACCATATTTATTTATCGGCAAGGTCCGATAAATTCTACAGCAAAAATGCACGTTTTTGCAGAGATGAATGCGAGATCGTTATATCTCGGATTATTCTGAGAAGTGGGATTGCGCGGACACAGTATTATGCACGCCCGGAATTGAAAAGCCCCCTTAAACCTCCGTTATTGACCGCACCTGAGAGGATTCGAACCTCTAACCTTCGGTTTCGTAGACCGATGCTCTATCCAGTTGAGCTACAGGTGCTATACCCGAAAAAATCATTGTTTCCATCGCCAAATCCCGCTTTGCAGATGATGAACCGTGTTTTCCAAAGTTCGCACAATCTATCAGATTTCCAGTCCTTTGTCCAGAACAATCAAAAAATCCCTCAGATATGCCCAACTAATGCTTTGTTCGTGAAATAATGTTGGTTTACGCCTTCCCGCTGCCTGCTTTGCCAAGATATTTGTCAATCGTTTTGATGAGAAGTTCGTCATCGATCGGCTTGGAAATAAAATCAGTAAACCCGTACCTCAAAAGCTCGCCTCTATCCTTCTTCATGGCCTTAGCCGTAAGGGCGATAATTGGGATTTTCCTGCCCTTATTTCGTTTACATATTTCATCGAATGCCTGAAAACCGTCCATCACAGGCATCATGATATCCATCAGCACAATATCAGGCGATTCGGCGAAGTACTTTTCCACGACCTCTTTACCATCGGCGGCGAATACCAGGTTGTAATGACCTTCAAGCATCATCTCTACCGCCGCCCGCCCAAACTCATCGTCTTCAGCAATCAGCACCTTAGCCTTGCTCACCGCCATGGCTCCCTCAGCCAAGTAGCTGGAAACCGGTACCGCCTCGACATCTGCGATTTCCGCGATCACGAGAGGTATATAAAATGTCACCTTCGTCCACTGGCCCGGCTGGCTTTCGGCAACTATACCGCCATTGAGCATTTCGAGCATCTTCTTGCAGATCGCCAATCCCAAACCGCTGCCGCGATACTTCCTCGTCAAAGAACTGTCAACCTGCGTAAACTCGGCAAAGATCGTTTCGAGGTTATCCTCACTTATACCTATACCGCTATCGGTCACCTCAAAGAAAAGTTTTTCATCCTTCGCATAGATTTTCAGAACAATCCGTCCTTCCTCGGTAAACTTGATCGCATTGCCCACAATATTGACAAGTATTTGGTGCAGCATCAGCGAATCGGAAACTATCACAGGTGCAACCGCATCATCTTTTTCAAGGACAAAATCGATTGGCGAATCACCGATAAGATTCTTTGCCAGTGTCTCGACTGGCTCAATAACCTCATCGAGATAAAATGCCTCCGGGTGCGGTTCGATCTTGCCGGACTCGACTTTCGACAGGTCAAGTATGTCATTGATCAGCAGCAGCAGTCGCTCTCCGCTCTGATGTATCATCCGCAGCCCGTCCTTTTGCCTCTGCGTAAGATTCCCCGTATTCTGTTTGCCCAACGTCTTTGAAAGCGATATTATCGAGTTCATCGGCGTACGTATCTCATGGCTCATATTCGCAAGGAACTGGCTCTTTGTGATATTTGCGGCCTCGGCGGCTTCGGCAGCCGATTTCAAGTACACCTCGGCTCGCTTGCTTTCGGTGATGTCACTGGACACGACAATGAAATCACTTATTTGGCCCTGTTCGTCATTAACCGGTACGATAGTCGAATGAAACCACAACTCGTTTCCATCCATATCAACCAGAGAGTTTTCATGTGTGACAATTTCACCTGTTTTTTTAACTCTTTCCAAACATTTAAGCATACTCGTTTTGAAAGGCTCAGGGGAAAAAGGCAAAGGGTAAGGTTTTCCATAAAACTCTTCGACATCGTCGATCTTAAGGACTTCAATACCGGCACGACTCATGTATTTCAGATTAAAATCAAGCCCCACTATCTTGGTGCAAACCGGTGAATTTTCAAGCGAGGCCTCCCTTTTTCTTTCAGATTCATCTAGCTCTTTCGCTGTTTTTTTGCGTTCGATGACTTCCTTTTCCAGTTTTTTGTTTAGCTGCTGGATTTGTTCAATATTGGTTATGGTGGGTATCCACCTTGCCAGTCCTATCGCCAGCAGCAAAAAACCGCCGAGAAAACCGACGATCTTTTCAAAAAATGCTTCGACTCCCGTATTGCCCACGACAACATATCGGTTCAAATATTCAAAGTTGTCGGTAATATCGAACAGACTTCCAACTAACAGCAGCACAAATCCCCAAAGGATAAGATACCATCCGTTTCGAGCGATCTCTTTGTGTGCCTTGCGCCTCTGCCAAAGATAGCAAACAAGAACGAATAAGATCGTTGAAACAATGATCTCCAAAACGACATCAGTTAGTGTCAGCCGCCGGCTTTCCTGTGAAAGCTCGATGATCTCCGCCGACATCCGACCGTCTGCCTCCCCAAGTTCATGCGCCCTGGCCAGATATCCCAAAGCCTTCTGCCGCAAGGCGATCTCACGCTCATGCAATTGAAAAAGTTGATCGTCACCGACTGCCGAAAACACGAAAGCATCGAAAGTCTCAGATACGCGATACAATAAATCATCGTCCGGATCGGATACTGTGATCTGTTTGAGTTTGGCTTGCCATTTGTCAAACTCCTGACGGTTGCTTATAAAGATTCCTTTGAATTTGAGATGCTCTTTTTTCTGACCCTCTATCTTCGAGACAAACTGCTCATCGGCGTGCATCATTTCAAAATGAGAGCTATCAAGCTGTGAAAGCACTGCCAGGATTTCAATGTCCCTGTCGCTGGCCTTGCGAATTTTCTCCAGAAGACGCTTCAACTTCTCTCCCTGCTCTTCATGCAGGTCCATCGTTGCTATTCGTTGATGTTTAACATTGAGGTGTTCCCTGTGAGTTTGCATTGCCAGTTCCGCTTGTCTGTTAAACTCCGGCATGATAGTATCCATTGCATCTTGCCATATCTGCAATATCTCAAGGCGGTTTACGGAAACATTCTCAATCGCATCATGGATTTGATGTTCTCGCTCATCATGCATTGCCATATTTGCAAGAAACTCTTCATGGATAGTGTCGAGTTTTTCAACATTCGTTTCCCGGAGATATTTTTCCAGTGCAAGCCTGCCGCCCATCTTATACGCGTTCATCTCATCGGTCGCCACCTGAATTATTAACGCCTTCTCCCGGACATTACCGAACGTCCGCATAAGCATTTTGACGCCAGCACGACCCCATGTCATATAGCCGACAACAAGGACTACAAGAAACACAATCCCCAGGCACAGCTTCTTAGTTACGCTATTCTTCATCCGTCAGGTTCCACCCAGCTAAACAAAAACCCCATCGCAAACACCTTAAACACTAATATATACATTGTAAGTCATACTTTGCAATAAGTGTTTTCCTGATTTTTGCGATTTGCCAGGGACATGCAGCTAAATCAAAACTGATTGATCCTCTCTACGGATTTGCGAGGGGCAAAATAGGGATTTTCCCGATACTATCGAACCGCCCAAGCCGGTATGATACAAGTGTGTTGGAAAGGTTCATGCGTTTGCAGAAGTTTAAAATTGCACTATCCAGCAGATCGAGGATGCGATGTGTACCATGCTCCGTATTGTTTCTGGGCTAAATTTGCGCGATTTGCATTTGTCAGCCGTGCTGAACCTTTGTTTTTTGGTACTAAACTATGAAAGAAAACGACCCAAAAAAAGATATTGTTATTCTTATCGCCGAGGATGAAAAAGGGCATTTTTTGCTCACTAAACGCTATTTACGCAAACTCGGGATACGCAATAAGATAATAAGATTAAAGGACGGGCAGGACACGCTGGATTTTCTTTGCGGAAACGGTCAGGCTCTGCCAGCAGATATTGGCAAGAAACACCTCTTATTGCTGGACATCCACATGCCGAGGGTGGATGGTATAGCGGTACTTGAGAGAATACGCAAAGATCAACGCCTGCAGGATATGCCGGTTGTGATGCTGACGACGTCTGAAAGTCATCACGAAATGGAATCTTGCCATGCTTTTGGCTGTAATGCATATATCGTCAAACCGCTTAAATATGAGAGCTATATAGCCACTATGCGCAAAATAGGGCTGTTTCCGTCGCTTGTTCGGGACGGTTTTATGCTGATACCAAAGGAAACGGCGCCGAAAGAAAATGCCGGAGTGTAAATTTGCAGTTTTTGTACAAAAATCGAATATTTCTTGCGTTTTTTGTTCGCAAGGTATATAATTGTAACTGATTGGCCGTACTGTCCTGAAAGAAGGCATGGTATAAGATGAGGTCTAAATCGAAACAAACCGGTGTCACGGATGACCAACCCCTTATCATGATCGTCGATGACGATGATGGCGTTTCCGCACTTATAGAAAAACGATTGTGGGCAAACGGTTTTTGCACACATCGAACCTGCGATGGTAGCGAAACACTTCAATGGCTTAGTTGCAACACGCCGGACCTGCTCCTACTCGATCATAAATTGCCTGACATGACCGGCAAAGAGATTATCGAGCAACTTACAAACCGTGCACCGTTTATTATTATCAGCGCACAAGGCGGTGAGCGTTTCATTGTTGAGATGATGAAGTTTGGCGCCCTTGATTATATTGTCAAGGACACAGCCTTTCTTGACTTGCTTCCCTCAGTTGTCAACCGCGCGCTCGAACAGGTAAAGCAGAGCGCGGAATTAGCAAAACGCAAGGAGGCCCTACAGTGGGAGCAGTCTGTCAATAAGGCCATTGCCAAACTGTCGGACGCATTGCTGAATCAGGAATTCTCAATCGAAGAGATTTCAGACCTTGTGCTGGAACCCGCTAA
This sequence comes from Phycisphaerales bacterium, assembly GCA_011053245.1. The sequence continues at coordinate 3,524 of DRGS01000229.1, read as the reverse complement.
GGAACTCACAAAAAGTCGTTTTGGATATGTCGGTTACATAGATGAGGGTACGGGATATTTAGTGTGTCCGACATTAACAAAGGATGTCTGGAAGCAGTGCCAGATGCCTGAGAAGGATATTGTTTTTAAGAAGTTTGGCGGTATATGGGGTTGGGGCCTTGATAATCGAAAAAGCGTTATGGTTAATTCCCTCTCTTGCGATCAGAGATCAACCGGGACTCCAAAGGGGCATATACCCATCGAACGTTTTCTGGCGGTTCCATCACTTATTGAAGATAAGCTTGTCGGGCAGATAGCTGTCGCTAATTCGGAAAGGGACTATACGGACCGTGACGAACGGCTGCTTGGGCGTCTGGCAGATATATACGCCCTTGCACTGCAACGCAAGAATTCGGAAGATTCGCTTCGGCAGAGTGAGCAGCGTTATCGTTCGGTTACACAATCGGCGGTTGATGCGATTATTTCGGCTGACAGTGAAGGTAAGATCGTATCCTGGAACTATGGCGGCAGGAAGATATTCGGTTATACCGAAGAGGAGATCGTCGGCAAGCCTGTAACGATTTTGATGCCCGAAAAGTATGCCAAGGGTCATCAGGCTGCGGTTGACAGGATACGTTCGGGAGGTGAAGCTTGTCTGATCGGTCGGACACTGGAACTGTACGGCCTGAGAAAAGACGGCAGTGAGTTTCCCCTTGCTCTTTCTCTTTCAAACTGGAAAAGCGGTGAAGAAGAATTTTATACCGGTATAATCCGCGATATTACCGAGCAAAAACAAAACGAGGCCCAGGTTGCCGAATTGGCAAGATTCCCAGCCGAAAACCCAAATCCTGTTTTGAGAGCTGCCGGTGACGGTACTGTTACCTACTGTAACAAGGCGGGTGCATTTCTTTTGGAATCATGGTCGTGTCAGCAAGGAGAGATATTGCCGGAGTACTGGAACCAGTTCGTTCTTGCCGCTTTAAAATCGGCGTTGCCCCAGCAGATTGAGGCAGACTGCGGTGAAAAGAGCTTTGCTCTTACGTTTGCGCCGATCCCGGATTCAAACTATGTAAATATCTACGGTTATGATATTACGGAACGCAAGCAGGCCGAGAACGCATTGATCGAAGCCGAGGAGGAGATACACAAGTTCAAGACGATTGCCGACAATGCCAATTACGGCGTTGCTATTAGCGATTGCGATGGCGTCTATATGTATGTCAATAAGTATTTTGCCGAGGTTCACGGGTATAGCGTAGATGAAGTGATTGGTCAGAGCCTGACATTGCTGCACAATAAGGAACAGTTGCCGCAGGTCTTAGAGACATTTCAGCGGCTGAAGAAAACCGGGAGTCTCAGCGCGAAAGAAAGTTGGCATGAGCGAAAAGACGGTGCTATCTTCCCGGTACTTGTAAATGGTATAACAATAAAGAACGAAGAAGGCGAACCGTTATACATTGCTACTACGGCGATAGATATCAGCGAGCGCAAGTGGGCCTCTGAAGAGGTTGAAAGGCTTGCAAAGTTTCCCGACCAGAACCCCAGCCCGGTTCTGCGAATATCGGCAAACGGTCTCGTTATTTACACTAATAAGGCAAGTTCGCCTTTATTAAAGGCATGGCAATGCCGACAGGGTGAATTAGTGCCTGCAAAATGGAAAAAATGCGTTGGAGAGACTCTCGTTTCTAACAGAACTCAATATGCCGAGGTCGAATGTGGTCGACGGGTATTTTCGCTTGTCTTTGCGCCTGTCGTGGAATCCGAATATGTCAACATTTACGGCCATGATGTCACTGACAGGCAGCATGCCCGGAAGGAACTCGATCAGGTAAACAAGGAACTCGAAGCCCGTGTAAAGCGACGAACTGCACAATTGCAGAGGATCGTTTCCGATCTTCAGGGCGAAGTTACCAATCGCATCAAGGCCGAGAGGGTGATCTTAGACGACCAGAAACAACTTCGCCAGTTAACTTCCGAATTGCTGCTGATAGAAGAAAAGGAACGGCGAAAGATCGCGACAGAATTACACGATTCCATTGGGCAGATACTTGCTTTTTCTTCTATCGAGCTTGCCAATTTCATAAAATCGGCTTCATCTGAGCAGGCCAAGCCGCTTGTGCATGTTCGGAAAATGATCGAACAGGCGATAGCTGAGACGCGAACATTGACATTTGACCTTAGCCCGACTGTTCTTTACACATTCGGTCTGGAAGCTGCCGTAGAGCATTTGGCAGAGCAGTTCTCGGAAGAGCATGGTTTCCAATGTCATTTTGACTCCTGTGTGCGGGAGAAGGCTATCAGTGATGAGGTTCAGATATTGCTTTATAGATCGGTTCGCGAATTGCTTGTCAATATCGCCAAACATGCCCGCGCGAGCAATGTTAAAGTTGACTTGTCCCGGAATAATAACCATTTTCAGATAAAAATCGAAGATGACGGTGTAGGTTTCGATATATCAAAACTCAATTCGCCATCAATGCGGAATAATAGATTCGGATTGCTGAGTGTGCGGGAACGGCTGTCACATTTTGATGGAAGCTTTGACATCCGGTCCGACCCGGGCAAAGGAACAAAAATTAAATTGTTAGTACCGTTAGAAGGATGAACATAGATAAGAAAAGGAGATTTTCAATGAGTATCAGAACGATAATTGCCGACGATCATAAGATCATAAGAGACGGGTTGACAAGTCTGCTGGACAATGAGGAAGATATCGAAGTTGTGGCCCAGGCAGCCGACGGTCACACCGCGGTGGAACTTGTGCGAAAGATGATACCGGATGTAGTGATCATGGATATAGGTATGCCCGGCCTCAATGGGATCGAGGCAACCCGCCAGATCACATCAGAGATTCCATATATTAAGGTAGTTGCTTTATCCATGCATTCGGACAAGAAGTTTGTGACTGAAATGTTAAAGGCCGGTGCATCCGGTTATTTATTGAAGAACTGCGCGTTTGAGGAATTGGCAACCGCCATTCGCACTGTTATGGACGGCAAAACGTATCTCAGTCCCGCTATGGCCGAATTGATCGTTGACAACTACGTACGCAAAAACCCCGGTCAGGACGATTCGGCCTTTTCTGTACTCACGAACCGGGAACGTGAAGTCTTACAGCTTCTTGCCGAAAGCTCAACTACCAAACAGGCGGCAAGGCAATTGCACATTAGCACCAAGACCGTAGAGACCCATCGGCTTAAGATAATGAAAAAGCTGAATCTCGATAATATGGTCGCGCTGACGAAATATGCCGTACGCGAGGGGTTGACCTCTTTGGATTGACCGGTTAATTTTTCCCATAAGGTATTGCGAAGTGTTAAATCAGGATTATACTGATATCACTATTTGCGCCTACTTCTTAAACTTCCGACATGATGACCATCTCAATGTCGGGTGTATTTCGGCAGATAAAATGTCGCAGGGGCATTTTATCCTCATTTTGTGTTGCAATTATATTCTTACTCAATGCTCCTTTGATAGCCGCCGGGCCGGCCCCGGCCCAAACGATGCAGCAACTGGCAAGGTTGTACGCTGCGTCCGGCGAC
>DRGS01000228.1 GCA_011053245.1 Phycisphaerales bacterium | reverse complement strand
GGGCTACGGTGCCGGAGGTTGCTGATGATGTTGCTGCGGAAGAAGGCCTATGACCAGGCCAAAAGCGACGATATGAGGGGTGGAAGTGGGTAGAAATGCGAATTTAGTTGTTTTTTTAAAAAAACTGTTGAAAAAGCAACGGCGATTTTGTATGCTCCTCACTTCAGTTTGGTAAATATCCAAAATGTATTTTAGATTTAATTGGTGTCAGTGTTGTTTTTGAAAGGATTTTAATAATGCCAGCAAAAGTAAATTCAGAATTATGCACAGGCTGTGAGTCCTGTGTCGACTCCTGTCCGAGCGAGGCTATCAAGATGGATGCCGAAAAGGCCATCATTGAAGTTGATGCATGTGTCGATTGCGGCGTTTGCGTTGACGAGTGCCCCGTAGAAGCTATCACCATGGAGTAGGATAGGAATTTAAGTGTGTGGCCCCATCGTCTAGGTAGGCCTAGGACACCGGGTTTTCAACCCGGCAACAGGGGTTCGAATCCCCTTGGGGCTATTGTGTTATGAGCCAGAATTGCGTTTTTTAGCGTGTTCTGGCTCTTTTTGTGTCCCCTGCACGTCCATTGAAGTCCGTTGTTTTGTGCATGATTTTGCCAAGCTGATGGCAAAGTAAGAATTGCTCATATCCCAACCGCATTACATAGACTTGACCAGCACACCGCTCCATTTTGTACCTGTTCTTTTTTCGATTGACAATATGGGCATCAGAAACTATCCTATGTTAAATTAATCGTCTTTAACCGAGGTATTAAAATGAAGATCACCATTACACATGCTCTTGCCGCTACAGGCTATATCGCTGAGAACTACCGGGAGGGATTAGTGCCAGCGACAAGAATCTCAAAGGAATGTAACATTCCAAAGGATTACTTGATGAAGATATTACTACAGCTTGTAAATGCTCAAATATTAAGAAGTAAAAGGGGGCCAGGAGGAGGATTATCCCTTGCTCGTGACCCTGAAGAGATAACAATGCTTCAGATCATCGAAGTTGTTGGCGGACCACTGATGAGGGATATGCCCATAGCAGAACTGGCACACAATGCCGATTTTGCCCTAAGGATGGAAAGTATTTGTACAAAGGCTACTGAAAAAGAAATGGAGATTTACGACAAGGCAAAACTTTCTGATATGCTCAAGTAATACCAATGGTATTTTTTAAGTTCGCGTTGAAAAAGGCAGGGTTGAAATTTGTTGCTCTTATCATTTGCGCATCTACTCAGTTCATCTGCCCTCGGCAATTTTTAATGCTTCCTCCGCGGGGACGCGACAGGCTTTGCCATCACGATTGATAATGGCATACTGGCCAAGCAACGCTTTCTTTCGAAGCTCTTCTCGAACAGCTTTTTTGAGGCATTCCAAACCCTTAATGGCCATGCTATGAGTTTCTTTTGTAGTCATCTGCACACCTCAAAATTCTTTGGTATATATTCTCATTCAATATATCATCGCCCTGTGTTTGCTGTGTTGTGATGTGAATTTGCGGGTGGATTTTCCATCTGTTCAATTGCGGAGCGTATATCTTCGGCGGTTGGGATGGTGTATTCGCCTGCCGATCTTCGTGAGCAGTTAAGCCAGATGCCCGGGCGTTTGTTGCGGTATAGAAAGCAGGTTGTCAGGGCAAGTTCTTCGGCGAGTTGTTTGGCGGGTATTTGCCTGGGAGCGTTTTGCAAACAGTTTGTTAGTGAACGATGTAACTTCTCTATTTTCTCAATGCGAAAATCATCAAGTTCAATAATGTGCCCGGACCGTATAAGGAACGGTGCGTAGGTTCGTATTTTCCGGCGTTTGCCCTCTTCGGCTATTTTAGCGGAACGGTCGATGTGCAGAATGGCGAGGTCGGATAGATCGGTGATCCAGCTGTAGGTATTTTTCGAAAGTGTTTCGAGTTGACGCAAACGATTCTTGGCGGATTGTGCCTGTTCAAATTGCATGTTTTCGGCGAGGGACTTCATGGTCCGGCGAAGCTGATCCTTGTATGGGGCGAGATTGCCCGATGCAGCGCCAATGGCGGCGTTTACCTGTTGGAGGTATTCTGCGCGAGTGATATTGTCCGAGCATGGGGCCGGGCATGTTTTCATCTGGAGGTATGGGCAGCTTTTTGCTTTCTCCGGGCTATCTACAAGTTCGGGCATGCGGCAGATCGAAAAAATCTCGTGCAGTGCCTGGACAAAAACGGATGCAGCCTTTCGCGAGGGGAAGGGGCCAAAGACTTTTTTGTGTTGGGAGGCAGTGGGTTTGGACACTATGGAAAAGAAGGGCCAGTTTGAAGACGGGTCTATGACAGCGTAACTTTGTCTGCCGTATTTTGCGAACTCCTGATAAGTGTCGTGGTAGATCGCCCGGGCGATGCGGTAATGCTTTAGTGCGCTTTTGAAATTGCAGTAGCATGGAAGATAAAATATTTTGCGGGTGATCGCGGTAATGTCTGTTTTTTTGCTTCGGGTCTCCGAATCCTTCGATGACAATCTCGCGAGGGCGGTTCGCCTGATGTTGGCGGTGATGAGTAATTGTACGGGGCGGTTATTTTCATCCGCAAAGAGCAGAACCCCCCTGTCGGTCGGCAGAGACGAGAGGCTCTCGGTCAGATCCTGTTCGGGTGCCTGACAATCTATATTCAAACAGCTTTCGAAAAGCTTCTGATTCATCTATAACTGTGGACGGTTAAACTTTCATCCCGGAGATGACCGTTTGAAAGGCCATCTTGCCGTTAACAACTCCCTGTATGTCCGCGGTGAACTGGCGGCTCCTGATCTTTGAGATGTGACATAACAGGTAGAGCCTGTCGCCTGGGACGATGGTTCCGCGGAATCTTGTGTTGTTTATTCCGGAAAACCCGATGAAACCGGCGAGTCCGTAAATGCGTTTCATGAAGAAACTGGCGATCTGTGCGGCGGATTCGACCATTATGACGCCTGGCATGATCGGCCTTCCGGGTATGTGGCCGCGTATCCAGAATTCGTTTTCGGTTACGTCCTTGTATCCGAGGCACAAGAGTTTGTCCAGATCGTGCCATACGATAGTGTCAAGCTGGCTCATCTCGTAGGACTGCGGGTTGACCTCGGCAATATCGTCTCCATTGAAAGCGACGTTGTCCAGATCGATCTCAGAAATATCGAACAGTAGCGTTGGCGGCATATATGTGGCCTCGAAAAATAACGGAAAAGCATCCACAGAGCGCACACCACCAGTATAGCTGTGCGACCGCTATAGATTCATTAGAAGAAAGCTCTGAAGCAGATCTTTGCGAACTTAGTCGGTTGCTCTGATCTCAAGAACGCGATTGCGTAAGACTTGAGCGGCTTTCTTGATATCCTGCATTTGCTTTCGGACACGTGTTCCAGCGGCTTTGTTGCCACCGGCAGCCTTGTTTACATCGGCTTCAATTTCGTTTACCAAACCTTTGAGAGCTTCGTATTCTTGCATTAAACTGCCTCCATAGAAGATAATTAACGTCTAATTCGATTAATTCAAAATTCTAACAACGGTTTATCCTTTTGTCAAAAGAAATAGTGACATTGAAAAAAGTTTTTCTTTCGTTATTTAAAGAGCGACAGGGTTAGTTTTGCTATTCTTTGCCCGCGTCTCTGACACTGGCTGACGACTCTGTCGTCTGGTTTGCCTATTGAGACCGGCCCGTAGTGGTCACCCTGCGGGTCTCCCTGTATGACCATTCCGTGTATCAACAGGGCGTTTATAATGCTCAGGACGGTAGTTTCGTTTCCGCCTCCGATATTTGCCGAACTGCTGAAAGCGGCTCCGACTTTGCCGTCGAGTTTTCCATGTTTGCTTACGGAGTCGTCCATCATTTTACCGATCTGTGAGGCCATGTGGCCGTAATAGGTCGGTGAGCCGATCACAATGGCATCGGCGGCGAGTAGATCATCGACATTAACGCCCTCTACATCCTTGCAGCTTGTGGATAGCCCGGCCTCTGTCATTGAAGAGCTAATGACCTCCGCCATCTGCTTGGTGTTGCCGCTTCTCGAATAATAAATTACAAGGCCCGTTGGCATATTCTATCTTTCTAATGCTATTTCAATGGTGTCCTAATCTTATCGAAATGAGCGGGCGTTTCAAGCTTAAAAACAAGGTTTTTAATTTTTTTATTTATTTTTGGGTTCAAAAGGCGAATATCGTATTTGTTGTCATCAGTTGATGTGGTTACCATTTCGGCGGGTAAAAAGGTTTTTTTGTCGATTCCGAAGTTTATGTGCCTGTATTGGTCCTTGTAATGTGAGTCCTTTTTGACCTTCATATCCAGGTGAATAAGGCTGTTCGGATCGGCTGTTATTGGCTGCGGGAGCGTTATTTCAAAGTCTTTTTCGAGTTGTTCTGTCCTGGAAAAGCCTACGAGGGGAAAGTTTTCGCCGATGTACTCAAATGCATCTATGGGGTTGTCAGCTTTTTGTTGTTGGATTAAATCGGCGGTTTTGAGCTTATAATCCACTTTTGTCAGCCATACACCGTCGAAAAGGAAGTCCTGCCGGTCATTTTGCTCGGCGTCATCGTCGTATTTTACAGTGCGGAAGTTAATTCTCAGCTTAGAGCCGCCCTTTTCGCGAATATAGTAAAGGGTGCCCTTTCGAAGCGTCCTTGAATCAAGAAGCTCAGGGTCCTGTATGATCGTGTACTCGATATCGGCTTGGTAGGATGTGAGATTATCTGTGCCTTTTCTGAGTTTTGCCAGAATTTGCGCTACTTGCGTGGGCTGCGGTTTTTCTTTAGAACCGGCGCAGCAGGCTTTCTGGCAGGTTTTTTTTATTTTTGTAGGCTCTGTTTCGGCAAGACAAATTACTGAAATGAGGAAGATTGTTAACAGTATGATGTGATTTTTTCGCATTTTCGCCTTTTGCCGACACCTGTAATGATATAAATAAAACCCATAGGACTTACCAGATATAGCCTGAAATTGTTCGTTTGTCAAGTGATTACGCTGCAACTACTAATTTGACATAAATTAGTATTAAATAGTACTTGGGGTTAATATGCTTTTTTTGGCTTTAAAACAGGGTTTTTGATTTGGGCTGTTTTGTTGTCGGTTCATGCGGAGTTGATGGATTGGCGTTGACGGGGGCCGGTATTTCAGTTATGGTTGTGCTTGGGTTTGGTCAAAGTTTTTGGGGGGCGTTATGCTAATATGAATAGGGAGTTATAGGTATGGACAAGATGGTTGATTGGTTGATGGGGCTGACGTTTGTTGAACGTACGGCTGTGAGGATAGCCGGGATATCTACGGTCGTGCTGCTGGCGTGGCTGGCGAATTTTATCGCCAAGCGGTATCTGCTGCGATATATTACGCATATCATCCGCAAGAGCAAGATCAAGTGGGATGATGTGCTCATAGAAAATAACGTGTTCAGCCGTCTTTCGCATCTTGCGCCTGTGCTGGTAATATATGCTATGGCACCGGTTGTGTTCGCCGAATACGCTGCGGGCGAATCGTTTATGCGGCATGCGGCGATGGTTTATGCAATGGTCATCGGTTTGATGGTGGTAGACGCGTTTCTCAATTCGGTTGTCGATATATACCGGACATTTGACTTTGCGCGAAAGATGCCGATACGGGGTTTCGTCCAGGTCATTAAGATAATCATATTCACCTTTGCCGGTATCAGTCTTATATCCATGCTGCTTGGCAAGAACCCATCTGCCCTGATAGGCGGCCTTGGAGCAATGACGGCGGTGCTGCTGCTGGTATTTAAGGATTCGATACTCGGATTCATGGCGGGGATCCAGCTTACGGCCAACAATATGATCCACATAGGCGACTGGATAGAGATGCCCAAGTACGGGGCCGATGGCGATGTCATAGATATTTCGCTGATGACGGTGAAGGTGCAGAATTGGGATAAGACGATCGCGACGATCCCGGCTTATGCGCTTATATCGGATTCGTTTCGGAACTGGCGGGGGATGAGCGAATCCGGCGGCAGGCGGATCAAGCGGACTCTGTATATAGATATGACAAGTATAAAGTTCTGCACAGCCGAGATGCTGGAGCGGTTTAAGAAGTTTCAGTATATCGCGGATTATATTGAGAAGACGACCGAAGACGTTGCGAAGTTTAACGCCGAGGCGAAAGTCGATGACTCCGAACTTATCAATGGCAGGCGGCTTACGAATGTCGGGACGTTCAGGGCGTATGTAGCCGCTTACCTTCGCAATCACCCGATGATAAATCAGGATATGACGTTTCTTATACGGCATCTCGACCCAACGTCGAAGGGGCTGCCCATACAGGTGTATGTATTCTGCAAGGATAAGGTGTGGGCCAATTACGAGGCGATACAAGCAGATATTTTCGATCATATCTTAGCGGTGGTGGATCATTTCGATCTGCGAGTTTTCCAGGAGCCGTCCGGTGCCGATATCAGCGGATTGAAACTCAACTGTGATTGCAATTGCAGCAGTGATGATGGCGGCTGTTGTTAGATAAAGGAAGCAGGTATGTCGAAAGATCTTTCCGGTTTGGTGGTTGCAATCCTTACGCCGTTTGCAGATAATGACAGGATCGACGAGGTGATGTTTGTTAAGCACTTAGAATTTTTAGCTGAACACGGGGTTACGAAGATACTGGTCGGTGGAACCACGGGGGAATTTTTTTCTCTGTCAGGTCAGGAACGGCAGGAACTTTTTCAGATCGCGCGTAAGAATTTCAGCGGAAAACTTTTTTACCATGCCGGCAGTGACAGCCTGATAGAGACGCAGCAGCAGTGCATCTGGGCACAGGACAGCGGAGCCGATGCGGTAGTTGCGCTTACACCGTATTATCTCGCCGATATAGCGAAAGAGGGAATTGTCGATTATTTCAATGCGCTCAGCGACAGCGTGAAAGTACCGTTTATTCTTTACAATTTTCCGAAGCATACCAATAACGCGATCACTGCGGATATGCTTGCCGGTATAGACCATTTCGGTATTAAGGATTCGTCACGCGATCTGGAACTTATCAAGGCTACGGAGCATTATTACGTTGGCGGCGATACGAAGATACTTCAAACTTATCGAGCAGGTGGGTTCGGGTTCGTAAGCGGAAGGGTGAATTTTATTCCGGAACCTTATGTAGCTATCGAAAATGCGCTGGCAGCCGGTGATGCTAATGCCGCCGAGCAACTTCAGGAGAAGATAACGAAACTTTCCGAAGCGATGGGCGGTGGTAACTCGATCGCAAAATTCAAATACGCTATGTCGATCCGATGCAAAGGATATCCCAGCGGCGTCCGGCTGCCGCTAAAGGCATTAGCCGTTGAGGAGGCTTTGGCGGCGAAAAAGCTTGTTAATTCTTGCGTGTAACGGTTTATTGGGCAGTAAAAGCTATACGACAAATCACGGTTTCAATAAGGTGTTATTGGAAAGAAAAATCAGGGTATTTATTGATTTTTCGGGTAAAAATTCTGGAGTCAGGAGAATTTCATTGACAACTTGCCGGGCGTATGGTTTAATTTGCATAATAGGAGAGGAAAGGCCCCTGCCCTCGAGGGGCTTGTCCTGAAGTGTGGCGAGGGATGTTTAGTAGCAGGCCGAGAGTTGGCCGAGGAGAAGATCGCGTGGCAACAGGTACAGTAAAGTGGTTCAATGAGAAAAAGGGTTTTGGATTTATCACTCCTGATGACGGTGGAGACGATTTGTTTGTCCATTACTCGAACATCGCGACGGAAGGTTTCCGTACGCTCAATGATGGCCAGAAGGTGGATTTTGAATCCGCCGAGGGCAAGAAGGGCCCTGAGGCTTTGGAAGTAAAAGCAGGCTAAAAATTTCATTTATGAAGTGAAGAAAAGAAGGCTCTGACCGTTAAAAGTTGGAGCCTTTTTTTATGAGGATGACCATGCTCTCATCAAAGGCGTTGCGGGTGTGGAGTATGACGGGTTTTTTGAGTTCTGCGGCGATATTCAACTGGGCGCGGAAAATGTCCTTCTGGGCGTCCTGCTTTGAGAAGTTGTAGTGGTAATCCAGACCTGTTTCACCAACTGCGACGACCGAATCGGAAGCGGCTAATTGTTTCAGCTGCGACAGATCGTCAACGGTTACGTCCTTGGCATAGTGGGTGTGGTATCCGAGTGCGACGTGCATATTTTCGAATTTTTCGGCGAGATCGATGGCCTTTTCGAGTCCGCCCGGTTCGGTGGCGACGGTTACCCATGAGGTGACGCCGGCTTGCAACTCCGGAAAGGTAAAGTGAGCGTGTGTATCGATCAGTTCCATAATCGACAAATCATAGCATCTAAAGCGAATCTGTCAGGATAAACCCGGCATTATTGTTGGCTGTGTAAAAATATAAGCTTTTCTACAGAGCACCCCTGGCCCATTTATTTCTAACGATTAACGACTTTAGGGGGGCCATCAATTTCAAGAACAACCACGGTCGCAACAGAATCCATCTTGCCGGGGACATAAACGACGACATTTTCCTTGTCCCTTGTTACTTTTAACGTACTGGCCTTGACGCCAAGCAGATATGCCTTTTTGACATGGTTCTTCAGGCCGGGCACGACAAGTTTTCCATCCTCTGGCCAATCAAAGACATGCATATAAAGCTTGCCATCTTTTTGTGTGCACTTGCCCCAAGAAAGTGACTTAAACGGCCCAGCCTTGGTTGCGTAAATACTTTCTCCGTTGACTCTCATCCACTTGCCCATTTCCGCAAGTCTTTCAACGCTCTCCGGTGGGAAAAGTCCTTCCGACGTAGGGCCTATGTTCAGCAAATAGTTTCCGCCTTTAGAGGTGATCTCTATAAGCTGGTGAATAAGGTATTTAGTCGATTTGAAATTCTTATCCGCTGCACAATAGCCCCAGTGACCATTCATCGTTATACACGACTCCCAGTCAATACCAGATAGTCCACCGGCGGGCACTTCCTGCTCTGGAGTCCCAAAGTCGCCTGCAAAATCACCTTCCTTGGTTAAGCCCTGCATGCCTTTTCGGCCCTTATCAACACGGTTATTGATAATAATATCTGGCTTCAGTGAGCGAACATAGTTATACAACTTTACGCCTTCTTCATGAGTCCAGGTGTTTTCCCATTCTCCGTCAAACCACAAAAGTTCCGGATCGTATTCTGTGACCAGTTCCTTTAGCTGTGCTTTCATATATTTAATATATCGCTGCATATCGGCGCCCTCTGCCGATCGCTTTTCCCATTTTCTACGGGGCAGATAGTCCGTATGATGCCAGTCCATGATAGAGTGATAGAAGCAGAGTTTAATTCCGTGTTTTTTGCACGCCTTTGACAGCGCCTTCAAGATATCCTTTTTGTAAGGCGTTCTGTCCATAATGTCATAATCGCCAACTTTCGAGTTCCATAGACAAAACCCGTCATGATGTTTCGACGTGATAACAATATATTTCATCCCCGCGTCCTTGGCCATCGACACCCACTGGTCCGCATTGAACTTTATTGGGTTAAACTGTTGTGCATACTTCTCATACTCATGGACAGGTATTTGAGCCTTCGTCAATATCCATTCAGCGTGGTTGTCTCTGTCGCCATAGACACCAGCGGGTACCGCATATAGTCCCCAGTGAATGAACATGCCGAACCTGGCCTGCCGCCACCATTGCATGCGGGCATCTTTTTCGGCCTTGGTCTCCATGATATAATTCTTGCTACTTCGTACTTTAGCGGCACCACAGCCGGATAGCACGATAAACGAAACTAAAATTAGAATAATTACATAAGATTTTCTTTTTGACATTCTGCAATTCTCCATAAAAAAATATTGCGATTCAGATTACATTTTTAGCATTTTATTCGGAGGAGGGTTTTATCAAGTTTGCTACCAGTTCCATCGGCAGGCCTATTACGTTGGTATACGACCCTTCGATCCGCTCGACGAATTCGTCGCCGGTTTCCTGGATGCCGTAGGCGCCTGCTTTTCCTTGCCAGTCGCCTTTTCTGATATGCTCTGCGATCTGCTCTTCGGTAAGTTTCTTAGGATAGACGACGGTCGTCACGGCTTGGACGAATTCGATCTGTTTTTCGATATGCAGGATCGCAACGGCGGTGATGACCTTGTGCGGTGCGCTAAAGAGCTTTCTTGTTATCTCTTCGGCATGGGTAGCATTGTCAGGCTTGCCTATAATGGTCCCATCAAAATCAACGACGGTATCTGCTCCGAGGACCAGCCTGGCTGGGTATTTTTGCGCAACATCTTTTGCCTTTGCAAGTGCCAGTTGTTTCGTGTGCTCTTCGGAGGATACGCCTTCGGTAGAGAAGATCGATTCGTCAACACCGGAGCCGATCACATCGAAGCGGTAACCTGCTTTGTCGAGGAGAAGTTTTCTGCGCGGCGAGACCGAGGCAAGTATGAATTTTTCAGCGTTTTGATTTATCATGCCAATCCTACTAAAAAAATGCGTTTTAATGCGTGGGTAAGTACTTTCTCAATAATGCATTATGATTTTCAACGCGGAAATTTATTACCCTAAAGGGTATCATTTGCTGCCCCGCAACCTGACATGGTAAACGATCCTTCTGCAGAAGTCTCTGTATTCTTCGTCGAGCAGGGATAAGTCTTCATCGATATAAAGCGGGAATATCTGCTGTGAGACATAGGTGTTAAAAGCGGCGGTCATGGGTATGTTGCGGTCCGCGGCGATCCTTCGGGCGCCGGGCTTGAGCGGCCAGTTGCCCCTGAGGGCTCCGAGGAGCATGTTGTGGTACTTTGAAAGGCGTTTGCCATAGCCATCTTCGCGCAAGAATCGCACAACCGCATATGCCTGGGCGTAAAATCCGAGCGTGCTGTCAGCGTCTTTAATGACCTGCCCTGGATTTAATGAGATCAGATTCTTTATAGGTATCATTTTTCCCTTTTGAAGCGTTTGTTTCAGCGAGCCAAGTCGCCCGCCGTTTCTGTCCGGTTCAAAATAGAAGAATCCCTTTTCGTAGCGGTATGTCTCGAAGAGCGTTGCGATCCCTTCGTCAAGCCAGCTTGGCAGCCGGTATGTGAAATGGCGGCTATTGAACTGATGCCATCCTTCGTGTCCGAGAACGCTAAAGGTCCGCGATCTTCCGATGTTGTAGGTTACGCAGGCTCCGTTGAGGTAATAGGCGCCCTTCTTGATCTTCATGTACATCGGCCACTGGGGTCCGACGAAAGTTTTTGTGAAATCTTCCCACTGCCCGCGAGTAGCGAAAAGGTACACTACAAATTTTATTTCAGTCTCGATAGTATCGGGGAGCTGATCCTGATAGGCTTTGTAAGCGGACTCAACAAAAGCCGAAGCCTGGCGGAGCATGAGCGGTTCGAGCAGGGTCGTGTAAATCTCATAGTGGGCGGTTGTGATCATTATTCCGGGGCCGTATTCATTTTGCCATGGGCGAGCATCTTTGACCGCGGGGAGGTTTTTCAGGTATACGCTCATACCTTCCGGTGCAGCAAGAGAGCCGCTTGCGGACCTGGAATTGTTTGACTCGACGCAGCCCGATAGTAAGATGCCCGCAGCGAATAGAATTATCAGATATACTCTTGTCATATATTATGCAGATATTATTAGATATCGGAAAAATTATCACTGAAGCATTCGGCAGTGAAGAAGTACACGTCGGTGTCCGGTTCCTGCCATGCGCCTGCGGACAGATGGGCCTTTTGGAGACAACAGTTGGTAAGGAACTGCTCTTCGGTCCAGCCGGTTTCGATAGCGACCTGCGGCAGGAAACAGCCGGATTTGTGATCTTTGGCTATGTAAATACCATCGATACCGAGCCGCAGAGCTAATGGATTTTCGGTTTTCTTCAGCGGCGAGAGGATGGATATTTCAATGTTGAGTTGATCCAACTCATCGGGTGTGATCGGATCGCTCAGAAATCTGGGATCGTCTGTCGTAGCTGCGACCGCCATTTCAGAAACTAATTTCGCCAGAGGTTTGCCCGAAGTGAACTGGCCGATACATCCTCTGAGTGCACCAAACTTTTTCAGCGTTACGAAGCAGCCGCATTTGGCGTTCAGCGCGCCATCGTCGCAGACAGATGATGGAACGGCCCATTTGTTGACCGCAGCGCGGACGCTGTCACGGACGATCTCTAATACCATTTGTTGTTGTTTTGGCGTCATAAGCATACCAATTGTAAGGGTGCTATTTGTGAATTAAATCTATCAATACAAAGCCGCCTATCAACAGTATTATAAACAGAAGCGATAGCCAGTTAAAGTATTTTTCTATGAAAGGCCGTATTTTTTCACCCTTCCATCCGAAGAGGCCGGCGACAAGAAAGAATCTTGCGGATCTGCTAAGTGTCGAAGCTATCAAAAAACCCGCGAAACTGATCCGTGCGATACCCGCTGAGATCGTGCAGACCTTGTATGGCAGAGGCGTAAAACCGCAGACGGATACTATCCAGAAGTCATATTGGTCGTACCAATCCTCGAATTTCGCAAAGTTCTCAGGTGTAAGCTTCAGCCATGCAAGATTGGCAAATACCCACTCGGCGATATGATCCCAGAGGAACATTCCGATCCCATAGCCGAACACCCCTCCGAGGACCGAAGCGATCGAACACGCCAATGCAAAGCGGAGCCATTTCTTCGGGGCTCCTATGGTCAAAGGGGCAAGCAGGACATCGGGCGGTATGGGAAAGAAGCTGGACTCGGCAAAACTCAGGCAAAACAGGGCCGTTGTGCCGTGCCTGGTATTGGCGAAATGTATGACCCAATCGTAGAGACGGCGATGAAGATGCCACCATGCTACATTCTGATTTTCCGTATTTTCCATTAAGCATGTCCTTTTCGATTGTAAAACCTTGCGGAAAAATAATTATGTGAATCTTATCGACAAAAATGTATAATGTCAAGAAGCGGCTATCGGGATTTATTTTTTGAAAGGGCAGTTGTGGCAGAACAGATGAGTAAAGTTGGCGACCGGCTGCTTGTAAGGGCTCCGGCGAAGATCAATCTGTCACTGCTGATAGCGGGCAAACGCGACGACGGGTTCCATGAGATCGATACGGTCGTGAGCAAGATCGACCTGTGCGACGAACTTTTGTTTGAAACGGGCAGCAAAGAGGGTATCGAACTTGTATGCCGGGGCAAATATGAAGTTGCCGCCGATGAGGACAACCTCGTTTGCAAGGCTTACAGGATGCTAAGTAAGTCCGTAGGCGGTGTAGGGAATGTGAAAATCACCCTTACAAAAAATATTCCCATAGGCAGCGGATTGGGAGGGGGCAGCAGCGACGCGGCAGCAGCGCTTTTAGGCCTTAATGAGTTCGCCGGATTGGGCGTTAATATAGACCTGCTTGTGGATATAGCTGGTCTCCTTGGAAGTGATATTCCCTTCTTTTTAGGCGGGCCACTTGCAATTTGCCGGGGTCGGGGTGAAAAAATTTGTGAAATTAAAGAAAAATTTTCATTTCGGGCCATTTTAGTCTTGCCAAACGTAAGTGTTTCCACTAAAATGGTTTATAAGAATTATGTTTACGAGGAGAGTGAATACCAGGCCCTTAAAAAGCAAATTGAGGGGCTTATTGAAAAAAATAAGTTTGATTTACTGACGGGTGTATGCGCCAATATGCTCGAAAGAAGCTGTTTTCAGTTGCATGAAGAGTTGGCTGGCCTTAGGGACCGCATTAGGTCGCTTGGCGGCGTGTTTGACAGTGTCTGCCTTAGCGGCAGCGGGTCGACTATGTATTGCATTTGTGCTGATGCCGGTGAAACTGATGTTGAATATTATCAGTCGATTTTAAAGGACAAAGTCGGTTGCGATAGTATGATAGTAAGCAACAATAGGTGGTAAGGTTTTACATGAGGCAAGTAAAATGGAAATCAGTGAAGTAAGAGTAAAGTTAATCGCCAACAAGGATGACAGACTGAAGGGATTCTGCTCGATCACTCTCGATAACGCATTTGTTGTCAGGGATATCAAAGTGATCGAGGGCACAAGCGGCTTGTTTGTTGCTATGCCCTCACGCAAGATGAGCGACCACTGCGGTGATTGCGGTGGGAAGAATCATCTCCGAGCCAAGTTCTGCAATAATTGCGGAGCGTCACTTCCTGAAAACCGGGCCAAACCGGATGTCAAAGGCAGAATGAAGTTACATGCCGATATTGCGCATCCGATCAATTCTGAGTGCCGGACGATGATTCAGGAAAGAGTAGTTAAGGACTTCGAGGAAGAGATGGAGCGTTCGAAAGATCCCGATTACAAGCCTGTTGAGCTGGATGTTGACGATTACGAGGTCCCCGGGGCCTAAAAGAAGCTGCGTGGCCGAATAACCGGCCCCGGTATGACGTTGTGATGAATTGTTATTGCGAGCCTGAGAGACGCACCGACCAGCGGCAATCGCTGTGGCGTGGACTTAGTTCTATCGTGAGTTCTGCAATCGCCGGTCGTGCGTAAATACTTCCTCCAGCAGGCATCGCCTTTCTTATATTATCCTTCGGCTATGAATTCCTCAAGTACCCTGTCAAGTGCCTCGTCGAGATTTGGCCCGAGGTCGTAGTCGCCGTTTGCGATCTGCATACGTGCGCTGCATACCTTTTCCTGGCGGATCTCCGGTAATGTGCTGATCATTCGCAGCAGTTTACCGACGGGCGTGGAACTGATGCATTCGAGCAGCTCATCGTCGCCGGGTTCCTGTTCCATACTCGCAAATCGGTTTGCGATGTCAAGCGGTACGACGGTGGATTCTGCGTGGCTTTGCAAATTAAAATCTGATGTCTTCATATTTCACCTGTCTCTTGCAAGCGATCGGCAAGAAGTCCATTATCTTGCCCTACGCCCTGCGATGTCTGTGGTTCAAACAACCGCTAACGAAATTCCCTCAAATCCTTATGAGGAGTTTGGCTTTGTAATTAAATTTTATTGCGTTATTATCGGCAACCACTACATGTTGTATGCCATCGAAGTTGCGATAATGTTTTTACCTTGCTTACAATACTGGTATCGTCCTGTCGGGCCAGATAACTTTAAAAAATGCTCAAGCATCCTTAAGTGCTGTAATAGCCGAATTTTACGTTCATTTCGTCGAAAACCGCCCTTTCAGTAGTGAAACAGGCTTAACTATAAGCCCTGATTTGCCAGCTAACTTAACAAAATATGGAAATATGGGCAGATTGGGCAATACACAACATATAGTAGAGCAAAAAAAATTTTAAAAAACCTAAAGTTTACTTGACAACGCATAGTATGTGATGCATACTATGTATATAAAAACACTAATCTTTTATCAGGAGACTTGCTTTATGAAATTTGAACGTGAATTACTAAAAGGCGTTGCGCCCGTGGTCGTTTTGGAGATCCTTTCGCGCGGGCAGATGTACGGCTATGAGCTTAGCCATGCAATTGAGAAACGCAGCGGCGATGTGCTTACCCTCGGTCGGGGCACGCTGTATCCTTTGCTCTACAATCTCGAAGCTAAGGGCCTCGTAACTGCCGAGTGGTCCGATACCGAGGGCAAACGCCGCAGGCGCTACTATTCGATCACCAGCAAAGGCACCGAGAAACTCGCCAGCCAAAAAGAGCAATGGCAGCAACTCCAGCAAGGCGTAAACCTCGTATTCGGCTTACTGGACGGCGGTTTAAGCTACGCATAATGCAGACGTCAGCTTTGCTACGCATTAACTAATATCACAAGGAGCCATTATGGATAGTGATAAAACTTCAAATACAGGTTTACCGTCTGCAGCTATCGAATACATAGATGCCGTAATAAAAAAGATGCGCTATTGCAAAAAAATACGCGCAGAGGTTCGGTCAGAGCTTATCGCGCATTTCGAAGATGCCCTGAAAAATTGCGAGGACGAGCTTCGCCAGGAGCGATGCAAAGAGCTGATAGAAGAATTTGGCGATATTAAGCTGTTGGGGGTATTACTTCGCCGCGGCAAGAAACGCTGCCGGGCCGGATGGCGGACCGCGATCGTCAGGGTGTTTCAAAGTATCGCTATTTTGTTCCTGGGCCTGATCTTGTATTGCATATATATATCGTTCGCTCAGCCGAATATTCGAGTTGATTATATCGAGGAAATGGCAAACATTAATCGACCGGTCGACAACGAAAATCTTAATGCAGCGGTTCTATACCAAAAGGCAATCGATGATTTCGTAGAATCGCCAAAGATAGAGCGCGAGATAGAATTCGGAATACTTGAAGGATTTGGAATGATTGAACCAACAGGTGATGAGCAATCGCAGACCGAAGAAGTTGATTTGCTCACAGCGATAGACGACAAACTATGGATTGGCGATATGGCCGAAAAAGAGATTAATCTACTGAGGCAGTGGATCGCGGATAACGACAAGGCGATAGAGTATTTCCTGACTGGCAGCCAAAAGCCGCATTGCTGGTGGGAACGCAAGCTTGAGGGGTGGGCAATAAAAGCGCCTACACCTGAACTGAGCCCGATGAAAGATATGGTTAAGCTGGTTTGCTGGCGAGCTAAACTGAAAGCGAGTGGTGGGGAAATTGAAGCAGGCCTAAATGACTTACTAAAGTGTTATAAAGCGGGCGAACATTTTAAAGGACCGCAGATACTTATCAGTCAGCTTGTAGGAATGTCTATGCAAAAGATTGTAGTAAAAAGCAGCCGTGCGATCCTTAGCAATGTTGAAGTCGATAGCGAGAGACTAAAGGCCTTTCAGAAAGAATTTGAAGTTATGCAAGCTGGCGGCATTTATGTTACAGACTATAAAGTCGAAAGATTTTTCTTTTTAGACCTTATCCAAAGAATCTATACGGATAACGGCAAGGGCGGTGGACGGATGATCCCCCAAGGGCCTATGTTAGATGACGAAAAAAGCCTTGAAAGTTATAGCGATTCTTTGTTGGTGTCGCTTATAAGCGCTGATCGAAGAGACATGACGTTAGAATTTGAGAAACTCTTTCAGACCGGTGAAAGGTGGGCGAAAATGACACCATGGCAACTGCGAAATAGCGACGAAGATCTGAGTATCGGTGAGAGATGGTCATGGATCAAACAGATCAGATATTCCCCAGTCTTGGCAATTACGCTCACGCAGCACTTACAAAAAGTATGTGAGGTGTCGTATCATAACAGGGTTGAGGTGGAGGCTCTTATCGCTACAATTGCGATCCTGCGATATGAAAAAGAAAAAACTGAGTATCCTGAAAGTTTGGATGTTTTAATCACCGAGGGTTATCTAAAGCAACTACCAATGGATCCTTTTAGTGACGGCCCGTTGGTTTATCGCGTGACAGATAACGATTTTATCCTTTACAGTTTTGGACCTAATTTTATCGATGATGGCGGCGAATACGGTATAAAGAAAGGAAAATTCAAGCAGTGGACCAATAATAGTGATGCGGTTTTCTGGCCGGTTTGGAGGGACGAGAACTAATGGATAGTGACAAAACTTCATATACAGTCTCTATACCGCTTGCAGTGAGCCAAGTCGAACTGTCGCGGGATAAAATCTTTCTTCATAT
The DNA here is from genome assembly GCA_011053245.1 of Phycisphaerales bacterium. The sequence continues at coordinate 23,799 of DRGS01000228.1, read as the reverse complement.
TTCAAATAATTCAGTTGACATTTAACTCCAATATTTGTATAATGAACATCTAATAATCAGGATAAAATTGACGTAATTTGGTGATTCAGGTAGTTAAAAACATGAAAACACAACAAAAACCAGAAACACCACAAAACCCGCACCTTTTCCGGGCAAAAACGTGATTTCGGAAAACAAAATAATGAAAAACAAAGCCAATTTAAAACCCAATAAATTCACTGCAACCCTTTGCAGTAGAACCACTTACAGCGTTTTACAACCAAAAACCAAAAACGGAACAAACCCAATTCAAACCCAATTTCAGGCACTTATTTCGCGGCGATACGGTCTTCTGCCCGATTTGGAAGGATGAAAACTAATGGATAGCGACAAAATTTCAAATACAGATTTGCCGCCTGCGGCTATCGAATACATAGATGCTGTAATAAAAAAGATGCGCTATCGTAAAAAAATACGCGCAGACGTAAGAGCCGAACTCACCGCACATTTTGAAGACGCCCTGCGCGATTGCGACACCGATGACGAAAAAGCAAAACTCACAGCCGACCTAATCGCAAAATTCGGCGAACCAAAGCTATTAGCAAAACTAATCCGCCGAGGCAAAAAACGCTGTAGGCCGTTATGGCAAAAAGCCTTTATTCGGTTCGGCCAGTTCGTATTGATATTATTATTACTTATAGGATTGAGGATCGCCCATCTCGGTCTCGGCAGACCAACAATAAGCGTTGATTACGTCCAGTGGTTAAACGAACTGGGTAGGCAGGGAAGAGACGAAGAGTTAAACGCAGAACCTTATATTCGTCAGGCTATGGAACTATTGGGTGACAAAGAAAACCGGCGTAAAATCAGCGATGCTCTTGACATCCTGTACGAACATGGACAGGTGCCCGAAGATAAACAGGTGCTTATTGAGGAGATACTAACCACCTATGCCGAAGTGCTTGACCAGTTGAGAAAAGGAGCCGAGCGACCGTACTACTGGGTCGAGTATAAGAGGCAACCAGTTCCGGAAGCTAAAGGCGTTCTCAAAGCATATCTTATGGCTGCTGGGGTATTAGAAAGTATTATGCCTGATCTTGGCAGATACAAAACTGCCGGGCAATTACTTGGTATATCGGCACGATGGCGGATGAATAAGGGGGACATTGAAGGCGGGCTGGATGATCTTTTCGTCTTGCAGCGAATGGGACAATCTTTAAATGGCAGGGGGCTATTAATCGAGCAATTAGTTGGAGTTTCCATTGAAGCGATGGCTTATAGTGAATTCAAAAACGCTTTTGCGAGATACGAGATACCTGCTAAGTCATTAGCTAAGGCTCAAGAGCGACTCGAAAGCAGGGTAGACGACAAAAGGCTGCCGATCAATATGGAAGCGGAAAAGGCTTTTTTGTATGACATGCTCCAACGTGGATTTACTGATGACGGAAATGGCAATGGTCGAGTCATTCTCGGTGGCATGCCCTTTGTAGTAACTACCTGGCAGAGATCAGTAAAGGATTTTGCACTGCTTGACTTTCCGGACCGCAAAGAAGTTACCGCACAGCTTGACCGGTATTATGAAACTATTGCTCAATTAAACGCAAAAACACCACGACAATTGTATAATGAAGGATGGGACGATAATAAATGGAATCAGATCGGTGAGGAATGTTTGCTGCTGGAAATTCTTCAACCAGCACTTTCAAAAATTTCTAAGATGGGGTGGCGTCCAAGAACAGACCAAAGAGCAACTGTTGCGGTCATGGCTATCTTGCGATACGAAAAGATTACAGGCGGCTACCCTGAAAGTTTAGATAAATTAGTTGCCAATGGTTATTTAAAGAAGCTGCCGATGGATCCCTTTAGTGATGGCCCATTGGTTTATCGCATAATAGATGATGGGTTTACGCTTTACAGTGCCGGACTAAATATGATAGACGATGATGGCCAATACGGTATGAAGAAAGGAAAATTCAAGCAGTGGGCCGAAAACGGCGATGCGGTTTTCTGGCCGGTTTGGAAGGATGAAAATTAACTTACAGATGCAGCAGGTTTCGATGAGGGCAGGTGCTTGGCGATTATATCGTATAGTTCTTTTCGCAGGATCGGTTTAGGCAGATATGCATCAAATCCGGCTTCGAGGCAATCGGATTCTATCGTTTCATTAACCTCGGCGGTTACAGCGATGATGGGAACTGCGATCTCTTTCTTCTTGAACATATCGACAGCTTCAAAGCCGCTCATATCGGGCATGCGCAAATCCATGAGGATAAGGTCGAAGTCCTCGGCGGCGGCAATCTCTAACGCTTTGCCGGCGGAGTCAACATTTTCCACCTGGAGGCCGACACGTTTTAACACAACATCCAGCAGCAGCCTGCTCGTTGTATCGTCGTCGACTATTAGAACCTTGCCTTCAAAGCGGGCTTTGTCGTTTTCAGGTCCGCGTGGTAATTCGGTTTCAGAGATATCGTTGCTGTTACATGTTGGTTCTGCATCGACATCAACGCCTGCCGGTATAGTCAGCGAAAAGACAGAGCCTTCGCCCGGTTCGCTCATGAAGACCACTTTGCCTCCCAATATCCCGGCTATCTTTTTCGTTATACTAAGTCCCAATCCCGTACCGCCGTATTTTCGTGTTGTACCATTGTCGGCTTGGCTGAACGGTTCAAATATTATATCGCGTTTTTCCGCAGAGATGCCGATACCAGTATCCTCGACATCAAAACGGATTATATGGCCGGTCGCAGTTTCGACAAGACTTGTATTTACATGAACGTGCCCTTTTTCAGTGAATTTTATCGCATTGCCGACGAGGTTAGCAAGGCATTGCCTGAGCCGGTGCGGATCGGTAAGGACAAAGGCGGGCACCTCGCTTTCGCAATTTACAGCGAACTCTATATCTTTGTTCCCTGCCAGAACCGACATCGAATCCCTTACATCATCAAGTATTTCCGTAAGGGACGTTTTGATTATTTCGGTGTCAAGCTGGCCGGCTTCTATCTTGGAAAAATCAAGAATGTCATTTATCAACTCGAGAAGATTTGAGGCGGAATTTTGAATTGTTTTTATGTAATTGTGCTGTTCTTCGGTGAGATCTTCGTCGGCCAGAATATCACTAAAACCCATTATACTGTTCATCGGTGTGCGGATTTCGTGGCTCATATTGGCCATGAATTCGCTTTTGGCCTGATCGGCGACAGTCGCTGCTTGAGCCAGGAGATTGGCCCTTTCAATGGATATCTCTAATTGGCTGGTGATATCTTCAAGTTCTTCCTTGGCAAGTTTGAGTTGATCTTCGGCGAGTTTTCTTTCGGTGATATCCTGTGCGAAGACAATAACACCTTCTATCTCATCGTTGTGGTTGCGGTACGGTATCCTGTCGACTATGGCCCATCGTACCTGGCCCTGAGAAGTTTTAAATTCTCGCAATTGTCCGAACAGACCCTCGCCGCTATCTATGACCTGTGCATCTTTTTCACGGGCAAAGTCGGCGCCATCTTTGAAAAGATCGTAGTAGTTCTTCCCTATGACCTCTTTGACCGGTATGCCTACGGATTCGGCGGCACATTTATTGGCACGCAAGATGTTGCCATTTCTGTCACGATACCACACCGATGCCGGAATGGAGTCAAATATCGCAAGATGATCTTTTCTCAGGCTCTGGAGGATCCCTTCAAGCTCAAACTTGCTGGTTATTGATGTAGATATATTCTTGTCAGCATGGATCGTCTCTTTTTGCTGTTCTACATCTTTATGCGTCTCGTCATCCATTCTATATGTCGTATTGGGTTGTTGCCCCTGCCTGCGTTCACAAATTCTGCGCTCAATGGAGCAATGTATGGTTCGAGTAAGCATTTCCCGAAGGAACGAACCCTTAACAATATAATAATCTGCGCCTTCGTGAATTGCCTGAGTGGAAATTTCCTTATCCGCTTGTGCCGACAAAACAATGATGGGAGTATCGCTGTTTACTTTTCGTATGCTGCGAACAGTATCTATGCCGCTACTGTCCGGCAGTCCGAGGTCGAGGAGTATGTTGTCAAATCTGTTTTTTTGAAGACTTTTTTCGGCTATAGCCAGACTCTCTGCAATCTCAAGGTTGTATTTTGTGGATTCGCTCTTGTCGTTAAGAATACGCTCAACGAGACGCTGGGCGGCCGGGTCATCTTCAACCAGTAAAATATTTATTGTTTCTGTTACGGTATTATACATCTTATATACAGTTACTTTATATCTCTTCTTTCAAAAGGGTTGTAACCCGAGACAACCGGTGAGGCCATCCCGGACTACAGAACGTAAACTGTAAACCATTGAAAGGAGATATCAATGCAATTTCATGGCTTTGGCTAAAAAGCTCTGGTATGCAACGGTTCACTACATAGGAATGATATCGGCAGAATTGCAATTCATGTGCATAGGGGTTATTGCCCTATTTGCATGGGAAGACTACCCGTATCGGACTTTGGGGGTATACACTACGACGTATATAGAAAAGAGGCAGGCTGAGCAGTTACAGAGTTGTCAGTCCTTCGCGAATTGCGTACTTTGTCAGCCCGGCCATGTTGTGAATGTTCAGTTTTTCCATGATGTGCGAGCGGTGGGAATCGACAGTTTTGACGCTTACATGCATGGAAGCAGCGATTTGCTTCGTAGGATGCCCTTCGGCGACCATCTGCAAAACCTGGCGTTCCCTGCTTGTCAGGTTGTCCGTGCTGCCGCGTTTGGGATCCTCAAGCATATTAACGTAGTCGGCAAGTACCACATTTGCCACTTTCGTACACAAAAACGTCTTGTTTCTACTGACTGCCCGGATGCCGCTGATCAGTTCCGAGAAGGCCGAACTCTTGAGCATGTAGCCTGTGGCGCCGGCTTTGAGCATTTTGGCAACCATGGATCGGTCCGAATGCGTGGACATCGCCATAATTCTGGTCTTCGGGAATTCCGAAAGGATCTGACGGGTGGCGTCAATACCATTTAGATTGGGCATTGAGATGTCCATTATAACAATGTCGGGGGACAACTTGCGGACCATATCAATGGCCGAGCGACCGTCAGCGGCCTGGCCTACGACCTCAATATCGGAATGCCTCTGGAGAAGGACATACAAACCCTCACGCATGATCTCATGGTCATCAACTAATAATGCCTTAATTGCCATAATTCCCTTTGTCCGACAAAAGCATGTTTCAATCTACCAAACACTCTACTGCTATAGTTATAACCTCTTTTGCGTAGAATACAAGGTTTTTCTAAAAATAGATACGCCCTCAAAAAGTATCCATATTCATTGGACCTTATAATTACTATTCAAGCAGATTTTCGCGATACCAGTCTATGGCCCTTCGCAAGCCTTCTTTGAAAGTAACAGACGGTGTATATCCGATGATCTCATTGGACATTGTAATATCCGCAAAAGAATGTTTGACATCGCCAGCGCGTTCAGGTTCATATTCCGGTTTGACGTCTTTGCCGACGATCTCGTTGATCATGTCTATTATAGCGTTTATCGTGATCACTTCGCCGCATGCTATGTTGACTACCTGGCCGGCGGTGTGTTTTGCTCTCGCTGCGATCAAATTTGCGTCTACTACATTATCAATATATGTGAAATCGCGACTTTGCAGCCCATCGCCATAGATTGTCGGCGGAGTGTCTTTGAGGATCGAGATCACAAATGCCGGTATCGCGGCGGCATACTGGCTTGCAGGATCCTGATAAGGACCGAAGACGTTAAAATATCTCAGGCTGATCGTCTCCAGACCATAGACGCTGTAGAAAACCTTACAGTAATATTCACCGACAAGTTTGGCAACAGCATAAGGTGACAGCGGATCTGTTACCATTGTTTCCACTTTCGGAAGAGTCGGACTATTTCCGTAAGCCGAGGAACTTGCCGCATAAACGAATCGCTTGATCCCGGCGTCACGAGCGGCCAGCAACAAGGTAAATGTCGCATCAACGCAACTGATGTGCGTTCGGGCAGGATCGTCAATACTCAGAGGTACGGATGGGATGGCCCCTTGGTGCAACACCACATCAATACCATCCATTGCATTGCGAGCCACAGTTTCATCGCCCATATCGGCTTCGATGAATTCGATTTTGTCGATTATGTCGGCGAGATTACTCTTCCTGCCGGTGCTGAGATTGTCGAGTACACGAACCAGGGCACCTTCGCTAACAAGTCTTCTGCATATATTGGAACCGATGAAGCCGGCGCCGCCGGTAACTAAAAATCTTTCCATGATCACACCTGTAAAAAGTGAATTATCAAAAAATCGCTAAGGACAAATTTCCCATTGCGACAGGTATATTCTATTGACTGCTGCACAATAGTCAATATTTATCATGCGATTTTCAGGATTTTTGTCAACATGTTATACAGAGCGGATGATCTGGCCTTCCTGGTATTCCTGATACAACCTGATCTTTTCCTCGAAATATCCGCCTTTCATAGATCTTACGCCTATAAGGACGCTTCCGACGACGTTGGCTTTGATCCTGCGAAGTTCACGCATGGTACGCTGTGCCGTTCCGCGTTTGGTTATTTCCGTATTGAAAACGACTATCGTACCGTCGACAATGGATGCCAGCGTCTTTGCGTCGGTCAGCAGCAGGGGCGGGCCGTCAATAATGACATAATCGTAAGTTTCACGACATTTAGCAAGCAGGTTTTTCATGTTCGGTCCGCCGAGTATCTCAGCGGGATTCGAGGGTAGCGGGCCGCTATCTACGATGTCCAGCCCTGTAAGTCCACCAGGTCTGATCACTTCTTCGCATGTGCATTGACCCATCAGATAATTGCTTAACCCGTAATCGGCGTGCTCTGGTATAGATCCATCCGTTTCCGTGCGGGGGAACATCATCGTACTGGATGGCCTTCTGAAGTTGCTGTCTATGAACAAAACTTTTCTGCCCTCGGCAATGAGTGTCGATACAAGGTTGGCCGCCACACAAGTCTTGCCGTCGTCGGCTCCGCCGCTGGTGATAAAGAGTACCTTATGTTTCTTTGTGGGATCGGACAGTTGCAGATTTGTTCGAAACTGGCGATAGCTCTCGCTCATGATCGAATAGGGAGCCTGACGTACGACATGACATAGATCGACATCTTCGAGATCGTCATCTTCGTCGCTATGATATATCGCACCGAGCAGGGGCATGCGCAAATGCTTTGCTATGTCGCTGGGCGAGCGGAGCAGATCATTGAGAAGTTCGATCGCAAACGCAAGGCCGGCACCGAGCATTAAACCGAACATCATGCCAGCGGGAAGGAACATTTTAATTTTGGGGAAACTCGCACGCAGAGGTATCGGGGCAGGTCCGGTGCTTTGGATCTTTGCGACCAGAGGATCGTCGTGGATCATATTCAGCTTTTGGATATGAGCCGAGAGAATGTCAAGCTTTTCCTGTTTTGTATCGCGTATCTGTTCGTATTTTGCGTATTCAGCCCTGTCCTCATCAAGCTCCTTGTGCTCATCCATGGCAGTTGTTCTCTGTGCTTCAAGATCTTTAAGCGTACTTTCCAACATTTTCATCTGGTCCTCGGCTTGTCGGAGACTTGACCTTCTTTGAGTCTCTGCTATGAAAGTCTGTCTCTTGCCGAGTTCAATTTCCATTTCTTTAATTGCTGTACGGGTTTCACGAACTCGCCTGTGACCGTCACCGAATTTCATCAACTGCGTTGCAAGCAGCGGCGCCATGGATGCGATACTGTTTCGCATTCCAGCCGCGATCGGGTCACGTTCCATTTGCTCCCTGACAACCTCATCAAATTCACCTTCCGCACGTGCTTTGAATGTCTCGATCTGTACCTGAAACTGTTTTACATTGGTATCGAGGTCACTGTAAGTCTTTTCAAGGTTAGATATTTTTTCATCCATATAGCTGCGAAATGTAATTTTAGAACTGAGACCCGTATATTTTGAGAGTAAGCGGATGGTTTCAAGAGAATCTATGGCAGTTGACACTTCTTTTCCAAGGCTACGCTCCTGTGCATTGTATGTGGTTAATTGGGCTTTTATGTCGCGAGTTGCCATAACTATTTGTTTGCGAATAAACAAGTTTACCATCTCGTCAACAATTGTAGCTACTTCCTTGGCGTCACCGCATTTCATTGACATCCTGATCCAGGTCATATCCCTGTGAGCGCTGGCGCCCATATTTTTTTCAAGATCCTCCACGGCGTCGGCAACAGGGGTTTTCTTGTCTTCAAACTGCTTGTACCATTTCGTTGCCCGAATCTTATCTTTTCTGAGAAATTCCTCAAGCATTCCCTGTCGCTTTATAGAATTGGCCTTCGTGGCTCGAAACTGATAATACAGATCTTTGTTCGGGCTTGATCCACCAATAACCATAGGATCCTTGTCATTCGGCGGCATAACCTGGATATAGGCTTCGGTACGATATTGGGGTGCATAGCGCTTCAGAAGAAACCATGCGACCCCGCCAAGGAAGATACCTGTCATGGTACAAACGGTTATGAGTATCATATGTCGCCTGACAATACCGATTATTTCCTTCGGTGTGATGCCGGCGGCCGCTGCCTGCGGAGGTGCCATAGACATCGGAGGCCGTGGCATCGGAGGTCTTATGCTCGCATTTACGGGTTGTATCTGTCCCGCCATTTTAGGTACTCCTTATGTTCAGACAAAACTTGATACTCATCAAATTCTTGTATCGTTTTTCTAACATATCCTGAGCAAGTTCTTTGTCTATATATTTAAGATTATTTTCCAAAGGTCTACAATGAGACCCTGCTTATTGCAGCTTCTAATTCTTCTTTGTCCTTTTTCGATATCATGTCACCGCCCATTTTTGACGCCCTCCTGTAAGAAAATGCCGCCTTGGATTTATCACCTATCCCTTCCTGTGCCATACCGAGATGTTTGTATATATCCCATGTAACGTCCTTGCTGTTGCGTTCAAGTATCTGGATAGCGGCCTGAAGCAGTTTTTCAGCTTCCTCGAAATTATTTGTTTTGCACAATACATAAGCATAAGTATCCATTACGTTAGGATTATCTGGTGATATCCGGCAGGCACGTTCTGCGTACTCTTTCGCCTTGTCGAGTTTTTGGCCGCTGTCGGCAAGCATGTATGCAAGGTTATTTAATATATTTGCGCTGTCAGGTTTCTTGGCAAGTATGGCCTCGCAGGCCTCGATAGCCTTTGCCAGATACTGCTCATTCAACGTATTCGAGTATGCTGATAAGAGAGTGCTCGCTCTTATATTAGCAAATGTAAGCCCTGCCGGATCGTCTGGTTTTGCCTTCTGTAAAAGTCTGTTGATGTGTACCAGTGCCTCGGGATATTGACCATTCTTCCCGAAAAGATTGGACATCGCAAGATTTGCAGCGACTGAATAGGGGTTAGCCTGAAGTTCCCGGGCACAGTATTTCGCCACTTCTTCGGGGCCTACATTTTTTGACATCACCTGAATTATCTTCATCTGCATGGAAGGGTTGCCCGCAGATTTATCAATGGCCTTATGGTAGTTTTCTATTGCCACAGGTGTGTTTTCCAATTTTATCTCTGCTTGCGCCATCTGGGCATAGACAATAGGAGCAAACGGTGTTTCGATGTATTGAGAGGCATATTTCAATATTTCCTTATACTTGCCGTTAAACCACATGCTTTGAAGATATTGATTGAGGGCATCGGCATCGCCGCCGGCTTTCTGGCTAAGTTGCCATGCCTTTTCACATAATTTTTCGGCTTGAACATAATCTTGTTCCGCCAAATAAAATCTTCCCGCTTGAAAATACCAGATGCCCTCTTCAGGAAACTCTTTAATGGCTTCGCTATAAAGTTCTTTCAGGCGGATTTTCTTTCCAGTCAGTCCGTACAGTTGTTCAAGCATAGCATAAACAACAGCCGGAGCATGACCATTTATTCGCAAGGAATTAAGTTCATGTATTGCTTCTGTTTTCTTGTCTGCACGTATATAGGTTCTCGCCAGCGCAATATGAGTGGCAGGGTCGTCGGATATTGATATGCTTTTTTTAGTATCTTCTTCCGACTGACGGAAGTCGCCGAGAAAGCTGTTTACCTGACCGCGGAGACGCCAGGCCAGGGCACTATCCGGAGCGATTTCAAGGTTGCGGTTTAGCAAATCAAGCGATTCCTGCAAATCGCCCATTGACATCCTGGCCCATGCGTCCATAAGCATAGCTTTGGGGTCTTCGGGATTTCTTTTGCGAAAACCGGTAAGTTTGAGGTCCGCTTCTTTCGCAAGTCCCGACTCGAGATACAACTGTATCTGGAACAATTCATTGCCGGTGGAAGGGTCAAGCTTCAGAAGTTCTTCCGAGTACTTTTTCAAACCGTCCGTATCCTGGGTTTTCTGTGCGATCAAGCTAAGTCCTGTGATGACTTCTATGTCATCAGGATTATTCTCGTATAACTTTTGAAGAATTTCTTTTGCCTTTGCGTATTGTCCGTCACGGTAATAGAACCTCCAGAGGCTTTCGTCGTTACCGGCGAACATGGTTTCGGCTTCTGCCTGCCTGCCTGAAACCCGAAGGAATTCTGAATATGCAGTAAGAATGTTACTGTTATCAGGCTCGATCTCGATAGCCGTTTGATAAGCAGAACCGGCAATGGCAAGCATCTCTGCTTTGCGTTGCTCGCTACCGGCATTCTTAGATTCTTCTAACGCAAAACCTCCAAGCAACAGACTGTAACTTAGAGTTGGTTGATTCCTCTGCACTTTTTGCAGGAACAAGAGAGCCGCCTCGGGATCATCGTTACGCACAAAATTGGAGTAGGCAGTAGCAAGTTGCAGGTCGTTCGGGGCCAAAGCAAAAGCTCTATACAAAGCTTGCTTAGTCCCTGCAAGCTCTTCTTCGCTAAGGATCGTATTCGGCATCTGCGACTTGACATAACGGAGCAAAGCGTATTGCTTTGCTATTGTCTGGTCCATAGGATTCATCATCAAAGCCTTTTTAGCATTATCAATGGCTTCATCATAATTGCCAAGAGATGCATTTGCCTGGCTCTTCAGCGCCAGAGCATAGGGGAAAATGGGATGTATCTCAAGACATCTGTCAAGTCTTACAATTGCGGCTGCATACTCTTCGTTGGCAATGTCAAGTTTTGCGGCAAAGTAATCACCGTTACATCTATCAAAGTTCTCACTTCGTGCAGCCTGAGCTATCTCAGTAGCCAGATCCATATCGCCTTTCGCTAAAGCATTACTGAACAGAAGTTCTGGGATTCGCTTGTCGGAAGGTGCTGCGTTGCGGGCTTCTTTGAGTATTGCGATCGCCTCGTCATATTGCCCGTTGTTTTGATAATGTATTGCCATTGAAGTAGCGCGTACTATCGGATCGGGGACATCTTTCAATATCCTTTCTTGGATCTCATTTCGTCTTTGCGTAGAGACATTCAAAGGATCCGGTTCCAGAAGCAGCAGTTTATAGCCCTTAGCATTGATGTCGTCCGGTGAATGTAAAAGAAACCTGGATATTAAGTCCCTTGCTTCTTCGATCTTACCGTCATGTATATAGTCGTTACTACAGATGGAACGTACCATTGATAAGCTTACGAGTTCAGGTTTTACTTCTAACAGCTTTTCGACCAATTCAATGCGTTCTTTTTTATAAGCGGACAATTCGTTTTTCAGTACCAATGGATCTTTTACATTCGCCCCTGCTTCCATGCCTAACTCTTGCTTGCTCTGATCCTGTTTCAACTGGGCAATACGACTACCGGCAAGAGCTATTCTGGTAACAATTGTTTCCCCTTCGTCAGGGTTCTGCTCTGCCAGAATTTCTTCCACCTCGTCGAACATGTTCAGCTTAAGATACGCATCCAGACGAATACTCCTGGAACGTTCATTTGCGGAGTGCCTAACTTCATAGGCGTCCATAAAGGGCACTGCCTCTGAGTAGGCTTTTAATGCCAACAAAACCTCTGCTTCTTCAAGGAGTGCTTCAGGTTTAGATATAAAAATGGGCTGACCTGATTTGAAGAAGTTCGCATTTTGTAAAAACTCCATTCTGACACCCAATTCGGAACGGCCCTCGAATAGTTTAGCAAGTGTATATGAAACGATAGCGTCATTGCTTTTAGTGGCTTTCAACTGATTATATACATCATAAAGTTGACGAATGGCATCGGCTCTATCACCCTTGGCATAGGCAAGCATACCACGCCATTTGATGGCATAGACATTGTCGCTTGCACCTATGATCTGTTCGATCTGATGAATGGTTTCTTCGGCTTTTGACACCCAGTCCTGATGCTGCTGTTGATCTTCATCTGGCTGTGTCTTAACGGCTTGTTCGATATACCATGTTGAAAGATTGGAGTACAGCGCTAATCGATTTATTCTGTTTACACCGCTTCTTGGCCCCTTTGTCAACTGAGCATCTGGCAAAGACAGGGCATCGTTAGCTGTCTGTATTGCCGTGACGAGGGAATCTTCCTCGCCGAAAATAGAATAATTGAGATATTTCAAATATGATGCCGTAATGGCATACCTCACATTTTCACGATCAAGCTCGATCGCCCGGACAATAGAATCCAGTGCTTTTTCGAGACTGTTGACACCCAGTGTTTGATAGAAATATGACAGAGCCGAATACACTTCAGGATTTAATGGGAATCTTGCTGCCAGCGATCTATAATCACTCTCCAAGATATCTTTTTTTTCCATATCATCACCTGCTTGCCGCAATTGCATATCGAGAAGATTTATGTGGGCCGTCGGGGCGTCGTTGGACATTTCAAGGGCTTGCTCCCGGAAACGTCGAGCTGCTATGATCGCGTTTCGGGCAGAGGTGCGGGAACCGCTTGAAGCTTCGACATCACCCCTGATCTCCGCAGCCTGTGCGAGATACTCATAGACCTCATAGTCATCGGGTGCAACTTCACGAAGTTTTTCAAGTGACATCTCGGCATTTTTGATGGCCTTTTGAAGATTGGTTGCCTGTCCAAGAGCTGCTATTTTCAGAAGAGCAAGGCTCTTTGCCTTTAGAACATCTGGGTCCGGATCCACCACTTTCTCTTCCATTACATCTAATATGGCGGAAGCATTCTCCTCGACGACACTCCAAATACTGTCATCCCCATAGTTGCCGATCTGGTAGTAGAAATCCAGTTGAGCCTTCATGGCTTTTAGATTCTTCGGATCGATATTGAGAATGGCATTCCAGCAGCTGCGGATTTTTGCCCAGTCGCTTTCCTGGAATTCATCCTCAATAGCAAAGAAATCAGCGAGCTTAAAGTACACCTCGATCTTTAACTCGTCGTCATTAGTTGCCCCTACCGCTCTTCCGAAAAAACGGGCAGTTTCATTATAAGAAGTCTTTCCAGCTTCAAGCATTAGCTCAACTTGTTCCAACCTAAGTTGCTTTTTATCGTCGGTTTCACCATTAGGAGCGACAAGCATCTTACGGTATTCTGTAAGTTGTCCTTCGATCTCTGTGAGAGTTGTCTCAGCATCACTGATAAATTCCAGTGGGTCTCCCTTTCTGCCACGAAGAACAACTACCGCAGCCGCCAGAAGGCCCAAAAAAACTATTGCGCCAATAATAGCTATCTTCTTGTTCAACTTCTTTTTTTTCTTGGATTTCCTTCTTTTTTTTGCCATGCCACTTTTTCCCTGTTTCTATTTCGTGCTGCTAATTATTCTCGACCAGACCGGTAATACTGTTCTGTAACCCCGGCAAGGACACGTTTGCCTGCACATGAAAATAATCCCATAATACTTCTATAAAGAGACCCTCTTGATCGAATCTGTTAATTCTTTTTTACTCTTTTCTGATATTATGTCGCCGCCAAGCTGCAAAGCCCTTTTATAAGAACTGACTGCCTTGGAATATTCTCCGAGTCCTTCCCGAGCCATACCAAGATGTCTATAAATGTCCCATGTAATATCCATACTTTCACGTTCGGACAACTGAACAGCCGTCAGGAGCAGCCTTTCGGCTTGTTCGTACTCGTCAGTCTTACAAAGAATATAAGCGTAAGTATCCATGTTACTGGCACTATTCGGTGCGGCCTGACAAGCACGTCGTGCGTATTCGGCTGCTTTATCAAGTTGTCCGCCGGTTTCGGCAAGCAGATAGGCAAGATTATTCAAGGCGTTGATATTGTTGGGCCGTTCGACAAGTATGTCTTCAAAGGCTTTGACAGCCTGTGACGAATATTGTTCGTTAGAAGTTTTTATGTATGCCATTATAAGAGTATCCGACCTTCTGTCGGTATATGTAAACCAGGATGGATCGTCAGGACCTACGATCTCCAAAAGCTTATCGACATGTTTCAACGCTCTATTATGCTGTCCGGTCTGTTGCGAGTGATTAAACATAGTGAGATTAGCGATCAGTGAGTCCGGGTTTGCCGTTAGTTTTTGATCGCAGTACTTCTCCACTTCATCAGGACCGACGGTTTCTGACATTTTCTCAAGCAAGTCTGCCAGCAACGCAGGATTGCTTGCGGATTTGTCGATAGCCTTGCGGTAATGATCTATTGCCGCTGGTGTGTTTTTCAATTTCATCTCTGTCTGTGCCATCTGGGCATAGGCAATGGGTGCAAAGGGTGTGTCGATATATTTCGATGCGTAACTTAATAAATCCTGGTATTTGCCGCCAAGCCGCAAAGTCTCAAAATATTGGTTGAGGATATTGGCATCGCCACCATCTTTTTGGCTGAGTTGCCATGCTTTTTCAAATAACTTTTCGGCTTGGTCGTATTCTTTTCCTTCTAAATAGAACTTTCCGGCCTGGAAGTACCACAGGTGGTTTTCAGGAAACTTTTCAATGTTTTCTTGATAGAATGCTTCCAGACTGCTCTTGCGGCCGGTTTGCCTGTAAAGTTTTTCAAGCATGATGCGGACACTAAGCGGAGCCTGGCCCTCCTTCAAGGCCATTATGAGTTCGCCTATCGCGTCTTTTGTTCTGCCGGCACGATTGTATGCCTTTGCCAGTTCAATGCGAATAGCCGGATCGCTGTCAATAGATTTACTCTTCTTAAGGTTTTCTACTGCCTCATTGAAGTAACCGAGGAGACTGTTTACCTGACCACGAAGACGCCATGCCGTAGCATTATTGGAATCCGTCTCAAGACTGAGGTTTATCAAATCGAGAGATTTCTGAAGGTTGCCCATTGACATATTGGCCCATGCTTCCAAAAGAAGGCCTCTGGATTCTTCGGGATTTCTTTCACGAAAACTGGCCAGTTTCAGGTTGGCTTCATTTACAAGTCCCGTTTCAAGATACGACTGGATCTGGAGCAACTCATTGTCGATAGTAGGATCGAGTTCCAACAGCTTTTCCGAGTAACTCTTCAAAGCAAATTTATCCGAGGTCTTTTGCGCAACCAGAGTAAGTCCCTTAACGACCGCCGCATCCTCCGGGTCTTCTCTGTACAACTTCCTGAGGATATCTTTTGCTTTTACATACTGACCGTCACGGTAATGAAATCTCCAGAGGCTTTCGTCACTGCCAGCGAACATCTTTTCGGCTTCTTTTTGCCTGCCGGTAATCCGCAAAAGCTCCAAATATGCCGTAAGCACTTTCTGGTTACCATTATCAATCGCAAGAGCCTTTTGATAAGCCGAACCGGCAATAGCAAACAAAGCCTGCTTACGCTGGGCATTCTGCTCTTTTTTTGCTATCGTTACCGCGATGTTTCCAAGCACAAGGCTGTTCTCTAAGGTTGGCTGATACTTCTGCAATCCTTGCAGCATTGACATGGCCTTATCCGGGTCACGATCTTTAATAAAATCAGCATAAGTACCTCTGAGTTGCCAGTCGCTCGGATCAAGACTGATAGCTATTAGCAAAGCATTTTCGGTCTCGGTAAATTCTTCCGCCGAGAAAGTACCACCTGATCTGTTATGTCTCGCAAACATAACAGAAGCGTATTGCCTTGCGATCACAGGAGCATTGGGGTTCATTTTTGCGGCGATTTTGGCATTATCAATAGCTTCGTCATGGTTTTCAAGAATTGTATATACCTGGCTCTTTAGGAAATAGGCGTAAGAAAATATAGGGTGTATCTCCAGACATTTGTCAAGTCGTGCAATTGCGCTTTGATATTCCTCGTTGGCAATATCAAGTCTTGCGCCAAAGTAGTCCCCATTACATTCGTCAAGGTCTTCGCTTTGCGCAAGCTGCGCTAATTCAGCGGCCAATTCTAATTCATTTTTAGCTAAGTAAAGATTAAACAGTGCGCCTGCAATTTGTTTGTCGGATGGCGATGCGGCACGGGCCTCTTTGAGCACATCGACAGCCTTGTCAAATTGACCGACTTTCTGGTAATGTGCCGACAACGCGATAGCCCGTTCTACCTGATCGGGGATATCTTTCAAAGCCAACTCTGAAATCTCGTCCTTTCTTTGCGCAACTATATTTTCAGGATCAGGTTCCATGAGCATCAACTGATAGCCTCTGGCATTCGCATTGTCGGGATTATGTGCGAGGAATTTAGCTATCAAGTCTTGGGCATCATTGACCTTGCCATTCTTTATATAATCTTCATTACAAATGCTAACTATCATTGGCAATTTTACTAATTCAGGCTTTTCATTTAGCAGTTTCTCGGTCAGTTCAATACGTTCTTTTCGATATTGCGCCAAGTCTGCTTCTACTACTGACGCGTCTTCCGTTTGTGTGCTCTTTTGAATCGCAAATTCCTGTTTATCTGTACTCCGGACAGATAGCGTTATGCGTTTCTGCACAAGAAAAATCCTGAGAGCAATCGTCTCGCCACTGTTCTGATCCATCTCTGCCAGTACCTCTTCGGCTTCGTCATACATCTCCGTAGAAACATACCCCTTGACCCGAATGCTCCTGGACCGCTCGTTTGCAGGATAAAGGTTCTCATAAGAATCGGCCAAGGTCACCGCCCCCGTAAAGCTGTTACGTTCCTGCAATACCTCTGCATACTCAAGCATTACTTCCGGCTTGCTTACTATAATGCTGCGGGTTGATTCGTAAATCGCGCTTGTGAGAAACTCCATCCTGGAACCGAGTTCGGCGCGACCCTCAAATAATTTAGCGAGCGTATATGAAAGTGTTGCATCGGCTTTTTCGGTTGCCTTTAACTGACTGTATGCATCATAAAGTTGGCGGACCGCCTCAGTTCTATCACCTTTAGCGTATGAGAGCATGCCGTGCCACATTATGACATAAACATTATCGCTTGTACCCCTGATCTGTTCGATCTGGTAGATACTTTCTTCGGCTTTTGCCACCCAATTTTTATGTTGCAGATCATCTCCGGACTGCTGTGCTTCGACGGCTAACTCGACATACCATGCTGACAGAATAGAATAGAGCGTGTATCTGTTTTTCGTATTTATACCGCGTCTTGGCCCCTTCACCAACTGGGCGTTCGGCAAAGATAATCCTCTCTCGGCTACCTGCATTGCTTTGGCGAGAGAATCTTTGACGCCGAATATCGAATATTTGCGGTAATGCAAATATGCTGCCGTCTTAGCGTATTCGACATTCTCAGGATCAAGCTCGATAGCTTCGTCGATAGCATCTATGGCTTCGTCGGTCCTGTTAACATCGCCGCTGTAATAATACGACAAAGTCAGATATACTTCAGGATCTACAATAAATTTCTTCGCCAGTGCCTGATAGTCGCCTTCCAGAGAAGCCCTTTTGGCCATGTCCCGACCGGCTTGTCTCTGTTTCATTTTTAGATAATTTATATGAGCCGTAGCATTGTTACCAGTTGCTTCAATGGCATTTTGGCGTATGTCTCGGGACAGTGCCCTTGCTCTTATAGCAGCGTTGCGTGAGCCGCCAGCGTCTTCGACCCTGCCTCTGACCTCTGCAGTTCGAGCGAGATACTCATACACATCCGCATCGTCGGGCGTAATATCAAGGAGGGCTTTGAGTGCTATTTCGGCGTCCTCGACAGCAACCTCAAGATCTGTTGCCTGTCCGAGATCAGCCATTTCCAGAAGAGCGCGGCCCTTTGCTTTCAAAACAGAGGGATCCGGCTCCATTGATTTTTCTTTCATTATATCCAATAGGTCGGAAGCATTCGCTTCGATGACAGTCCAGCTATTATCGTTCCCATAGTCGGCGATCTGATAGAGATTTTCCAGTTGCGCCTTCATGGCTTTTATATTCTTGGGGTCGATATTGAGAATCGCATTCCAACAGCCATAAACTTTTGGCCACTCACCTTCGTGAAAAGCATTGTTTTCGGCATGATAATCGACGAGCTTAAAGAATATGTCGATCTTCAACTGATCGTCGTCTGTTGCACCGATAGCCCCACCGAAAAGACGGCCTGCATCTTTATAAGCGGCATTTCCTGCTTCGAGCATTAGTTCGGCTTCTTCGCTTTCACCGCCGGAAGTAACAAGTATCTTGCGATACTGAGCAAGCTGCCCTTCAATTTCCGTTAAAGCTGTCTCTGCCTCGCTGACAAGTTTCAGAGGGTCTTCCTTTCTGCCGCGAATGACAACGACCGCGCCTACAAGAAGCCCCATCAAAACTATCATACCAATGACAGCGACTTTTTTATTTAACTTCTTTTTCTTCCCTTTTCTTTTTTTTGCCATGCCTCTTTTCCTTTTGAATCTGTGGATTTATTTTTATTTTTCGTTATTGGCTTTCTCCCAGTCGGGCCAGTGTTCAGCTTCGATAAGCGGAAGTAATACCGACATGATCTTTTCGCTTGCCTCAAGTGCCTCATCTTTATTTGGATAGATAATACCACCAAAACCTATTCCGTAAAACTTCCATTCAACTTTTGAAAAATACGAGTACTTACCCAGTAGATTCTTGCTAAGGATCTCACGGGCTTCGTTCCTGTTTCCAGCATAGCGGCCATTCACATTGAAAAAATATATGACCGGATACTTACTGCCGCTGCCCAGTGAACCGGACGCCTTGTTGCCAAAGACAAGATACTTCGCCTTTATCTCTTTCGTGTCTTTGCTATCCTGCGACTGACCGGGCCAGTCAATGGTTAGTTTTACCATTTCGTCGGTTTTTTTTTCATTTCCGGCTCCGGTATAGCATTCTTCAGGGACATGCGGCACCTGGTCAGGATTGCCTGTATAATATGTTATGAACAATGAGCAGTACTTTACGGGACTGGTTTTGTCTTCTTCGGTATCATCAAAATCCCACTGCAAATAATCTTCGGTACCAAGCTGTTCGAGAATGTCCTTGTTTTTGATCTTATGTTCCCGAACAACTTCGTATGGCGACAGAACAGACCTGTCCATCATATCAAGAGGTTTCTGTAAAGGGATAGCTACCTTAGTCAGATGCCACCCCAACCACTCGACAGCAGCCTGTTTACCAAGCGATGCCATAGCAAGGACAGCCGTGCATATTAAAAATGACGGCGGAATATAGGATTTAAGCATATTTTTCATGATCTTCTGTCAATCAGTTTTAACCATCAGGACGATTTCGCCTGCTTATGATTACATTTTCAGTAGCGCCTTTCTCTTCATCTTCTTCTTCGAAAAGGTTCAACATAAACCACGCCAGCAGACCATACAAACCGAATGCAAGCGGGAGCATCAGCATACCTAACATGTCATGATAGATCCCCTTGGCATACTTCGGATCCCAAAGTATAAAGATAAAGCAGGTTGTAGTTACCCGAACAATATTGCATAAAATAGCTATTGGTATTGTACTGCCAAGAAGAACCAGTCGCTGCCACGCCGGTCGGTAGTGCAGATACGCCATTGCAACTCCAAGTGCAAGAAATGCCATCAACAAACGCATACCGCTGCACGCATCCGCAACATCCAGACCGTCGCCTATCCTGACACCTTTGTAAATAATATCGATAACAACGCCGTTAACCGTCGTCTGCAACTCAGGAACAATGTTCAATGTTGCAGACGCGATCTTGGCAGCAATTTGACGCATGGGTATCGTAAGCTCTTTATAAAAACGACCGGGCAGTGGAACAGCGAATATCAGGTATACGATCGGCAGCCATGTATATTTGACCAGGGCCCAACCGCCAAGAAACAGAACGATAGCGCCTAATGTAGCGATCATGAGTATCGGATTGCCATAGCCGAAATGCAGGAACGAGATATTAAGAAAATACAGAGTTATAAACGAAACCAGCAGGAAAAGACCGAGATAGCTGCGGGACGGTTTGAGCTGGACTATCTTCTCATTATGCTGGTTAAGAAAGTAAAGACTGAAAAACGGTATCAGAAATCCGTGTGACCAACTCGGATCCTTGAGCCATCGATACACGATCTGGTACAAATCGCTATAGAACAGAACGCAGAACAACCCCGCAATGATAAGCATCCTGACGTAGACATCTTTGCCAAGGCAATGCCAACCCACCGGCTGGTCTACAGCTTGTACGTCCTCTCTTATATTTTCGTCGTATTCACTCATGCTTATAGTTAAAATCCCAGAAAATCGTCGAGGCCTTCCGCGAATGCACTATTGGCGAAATTCCTGCTATACATAAAGCTAAATCCGTAACTTGCCCTGAAAGAGTTCCGAAGCACCGCAAGCCATCTCGCTGTACCGTGCGTTCCTACGTTTATAAGGTCATCAGGTTTGATATAAAAATCGGGCTGAATGCCTTTGGCTATCTTTTCAAGATCGACCATGATGGTAACTTCCCTGTTATCGTCGAGCCTTCTGATGACTTCTACCTTATTGGGCCAGGCCAATTGCCCAAGACCGCCTGCAGTTGCCACAGCCATTTTCAATGTCATGGGACGACCGGTCAGAGGTATTGGACCGGAAGCATTTAGATTGCCCATAACATAGAATTCGCCGATGATATCCAGGGGGACATCAATGGAATCGCCGGGCTTGATAATTATGTTGTAGCGGGGATCGCCGCTTAAGAGCTTATCGACTGGCACTTTGATCTGCCGCGTCTGGATCCCACCACCGCCGATCTGCTCCCAGCCGTAATCTTTGGCAACCGCCTCTTCAAGAGACTCCCGTTTCCGTACAAAAACATCCTCCGCTGGCTTGCGACCATTGCGAGGCTGCACATCTTCGCTTCTGCTTGTCTCGCCGACGCCGACGCGTACCGCGACCCATTTGCCGTTATCGAATATCCATTCGATCCGTTCGCCGCCGCTTTCGCCATTTCCAACATCGGCAGTCATATAACGCCTGGCAGAGGACCGCTGGCCGCTTCCGAGATTTCTAAGTTCCTCTTCTGTCACCATCTCTGAAGAAGCTATGACGATCCGGTTGCGTCTGTTTTTCTTTGCGTAAGGTGATATCAGATCAAGCAGCTCATCCTCATCAATGGATTCTGTGCCACTGTCGGGCTCGGCGGGCTGCAATTTAATTTCGTCCCTATCGAAAGAGCGTTTATCTTCGGGTTGCCCGTAGTAACCGGTTTCTTCGGTAGTCGGCTGGGAAATATTCTCTTGACCTGTCACATTGCGGGTTATGTAGATGTTCGTAACATTATGCTGAGAGACACCGCCCGCAGAAGCTATGGCTTCTCGGAGTCGGTAGTTATAACGAGGCAAACTCTGGCTACCTGACCCACCTATACCGGCACCGCTTATGCTGAAGATTCTGCTCTGCGACTGCATCAACGTAACGGTTACGGAAGGATCAAGCAGGATAGTTGGCTGAAGTATGTCACGGATCTGTTCCTGTAACTGAGTTTCCGTAAGACCCGCGGCGGTTATTGTACCCACTTCGGGTATATATATCTGCCCGCTCTCACGGACTACATAGTCTCGCAGGAAGGACTGGTTTTCGCCAAGAAGTTCATAGATGTCGATACGTATTATATCGGCAACACCAATAACATAGTCCTGCTCAAATGCCACCACGTCTTCCGGGCGGGGTTCTTCGGCTCCTGCATAAGGAGAGGACGGCTCATTTCCAACGCCTAAGGACTCAAGTATCACATTAACTACCGGAACCGGGCGAAACCGGCCGATCTGCGTCGGGTCAAGGATATCGTTGGAACACCCGGTACAGTTCATGCAGAAAAACAAAAGGAGCAGGCAATACAAAAAGCTCGTCCACACCAAACTTGTTTTATTGCTCTTTTTCAATTCTGTACTCACCATTCTTTTACTTAGACACAAATCATTCTCGGTGCTCAATATGCAGAACGCCCGCACTTTGGTCACTCTACCTGATAGAATTTATCGGCTTAAGGACTATGCTTCTTAACCTGTTTTCGACTATAAAAATACGCGAAAAGAAAATCAGGTCTATTTTCGTAACTCTCTGCAAAATAGCCACTTGAATACGATTTGTAAACGGGAAAATCAGCAATAGCATAAGCTCTCTCAAACTCTTGACCGCCTCATTGTATCTCTGCATTACTGAATAGATCACGCCGACCTCCATACTGTGCTTCACGCTTCCCCCGATTGGGCTGTATAACCGTGTAAGATAGCTTGAATACTCCCAATCGACCGAAAATGTTCGATTTCAGCAGGATTTTTCAAGAAAACCACGAAGATTTTACATGGAAAGCCCCCTTTCAGTCCGATAATCAACTCGGTTTTCCGGTTAAAATGCGTAGGCCAAGCCGCTTTTGTTTTGAAAATTTGAATTTTGATGATTCGTGCTTGTTTCGTATTTCGGATTTAGTGCTCAGGATTTGGCCAATACGCCCTAAAGGGCACTTATCCGCTGATACTCTATTTGCACCAACCTCTGCTTTTTGTTCCGATGGTCAATACTGAAGATATCGATTTTCGTAGGGAATGATCTGCTTAGCTTTTTTACCCACCGCTGATTGTACCCCACAGCCAGCAGCTTCGAGCCGTTTGAAGCGTCCTCAACATTAACCATTTCGATTTTCTCAGTGCTTACATTCCTGTAAAGGGTAAGACCTTTATCCGCTGAAACCAGCGTTCGATACCACTTACCCTCATATTTTACAGGCTGATCGTTTTCAATAAAATCCGAAGGTATGTAACCGGCCCCTGCCGAAAAACACGTCACGATGGCACGCATAATATTCTCGTGACAGACCGTCTGTGACCCAACCAAAGAGCTGCCCCCGGAGCTAACGCTAAATGCATTACCTGACAACTGACACTTAACCGCTCCATGCGGTTCGTCAGCAGTTACTGTGATCGAACCGTCCTCTGGTCCGATATTATGTTGCTGCTGAGTATAATAAGGACTCATATCTTCATCGAAGAACACAACCGTTGCGTCAGCTAAAAGATGGCCCTTTTGGACTGCCACCACTTCAACGTCCTCGACAGGTTTGCTTTTCCTGGCAAATTTCCCGCAACCTGCATACACAAGAAAGGTCACGATCAACAAAATTTCCAGAGTTAATTTTCGCCTCATATTTCAATTCCCATAAAGATTCATGCCGATTAACATCCGATGAGCCTATTGTACCGATTTTACCACCCAACTCAAGTCTAATATTTGTGCTTTGCTACCGGCAGATGTGCCAGATCCATTGGGATTATGTAACATGCCGCAACCTGAGCTGGTGTGCGAGAAAAAAAATGAAAAATTTTTATGATTTTTTTGTCAAAAACTCGCTTCACTAACAGCCACAATATATAGAATACCCGCCACAGAAACCACCGTATATCGTACTGTTACATGTTTTAGGTCCGATTTTGCACCTTTCACTAATTACAAAAGTCCACCTTTTTTCAAAAAAATCAGATTTTGTTTTTGACTTAGTGGGAAAAAGTGGTAAAGTTTCCCATACAAGGGTAACCGAGTGGGACACAAGTGGGATATATGTCATGCTAATGCTAACAGGTGAATACGAACACACGCTTGACGATAAGAACAGACTCTTCGTCTCTAACAAGCTCAGAAGCCAGATCGACGTCGAAGAACACGGAAGCAATTTCTATCTCGTAATGGGAGCAAATGGAAT
>DRGS01000227.1 GCA_011053245.1 Phycisphaerales bacterium | reverse complement strand
ACGTCGAGTACTGCACGGAAAAGATAGGCGATTTTGACGTTGAGTGTATCTCGGGACCGATGATCCTGACAGCCTGCCCGATAGCCTGACCGATAGCCTTGAAGATCGCTTCGGCTATGTGGTGACTGTTCGACCCGTAGGCAACATTAACATGCAGGTTGAACTTGCCGGCATTGGTAAAGCTCCGCAAAAATTCCTCGATACACTCAACGTCAAAATCGCCTATCTTTTCCGTGCAGTACTCGACGTTATAAACGCAGAACGCCCTCCCGGAAAAATCCAGTGCTACATTCGCAAGAGCATCTTCCATCGGCAGCGAACTGTTGCCGTACCTTGCCAGCCCCTTCTTATCGCCAAGTGCATCGTTGAGACAATTGCCCAGACATATACCGACATCTTCGACGGTGTGATGGGCGTCCACTTCCAGATCGCCCTTTGCCTTTATCGTAAGGTCAATATGGCTATGCTTACTGAGGTGGGCGAGCATGTGGTCGAGAAAACCCACACCCGTGTCAATGTCGTATGTCCCGGCTCCGCCCAGGTTCATTTTAACGGTGATATCGGTTTCGTTGGTCTTCCTGACGATTTCAGATTGTCTTTTTTCCATGGCAACACCTTTATTTCGATAGTATGCCCTTGAGGGCGTCAAGTAATTTATCATTTTGCCGGGCGGTCCCGACCGTTATCCTGAGTTTATCGTTAAGCGTCGGGATATCAAAGTACCGTACATAAATATCCTGTTCGGCAAGTTTATCATAAATGTCGGCGGCATTGCAATCCTTACATTCGGCCAATACGAAATTTGCCTGACTGTCCGGGACGGTAAGTCCAAGTTCCCTTAACGCAGCGCTAAGACGCGCCCGCTGACTTTTGACCTTTTCGATAGTTTTCGCAAAATACCCCTGATCGGTTATCGCAGCCGTCGCAGCCGTAATCGCTATACTGTCAACGTTGTACGAATCCTTAACTTTACGCAAACCCTCGATCAATTCCGGCGAGGCGATAGCGAAACCAAAACGAACCCCCGCCAGCGAATAGCCCTTGCTCATCGAGCGAAGGATTATAACATTGGGGCAGCTTTCGATAAGGCCCATGCAATTCGTTTCGGCAAAATCAACGTACGCTTCATCTATCAAAAGAATGCTCTTGCCTTCCAGCTTTTTCGCAAAGGTTTTCAACTCTTCGGGCTTAACAAAAGAACCCGTCGGAGCGTTTGGATTGCAGATGACCGTCAAACCGGCACCGGTATCGGCGAGTCCGTCCGGTATGGAAAGATCCTCAGGGTAAGGGATCTCGATAGTTTCAGGGCAATTCTGGATTCCGGCAAGAACCGGATAAAGCGAATACGTCGGAACAGGATAGGCGATAGTGCGATCCTCATCGCAAAATGCCCTGACAGCGATCGTCAAAAGATCGTCACCGCCATTGCAGCACAGTATCGAATCCGGTGACACGGAATACACCTTCGCCGCGGCATTACGAAATTCGTCACCCAAAGGGGACGGATAGCGCCTGAGAGCCTCTGCTGAGATCCCGCGAACAGCCTCGATCACCTTCGGCGAAGGCGGATAGGGATTCTCATTGGTGTTGAGCTTGACGACATCGGCGCCAACCGGCTGAAATCCGGGTACATACCCGGCAAGCCTTTCAATATTTTCTCGAAGATAACTCATAATGTTATTATATAGCGGTAATCATTTACCGCAATAGTCTATAAGTCGGCCTATCTCGCTACGGAGGTCCTTGCGGTGGACGATCATATCGATAAAACCGTGTTCAAGCAGAAATTCCGACCGCTGAAAACCTTCAGGCAGTTCAACTTTGATAGTCTGGTATATAGTCCTCGGTCCGGCAAAACCTATAAGGGCGCCCGGTTCTGCAATGATGATATCTCCCAGCATAGCGAAACTCGCCGTTACTCCGCCCGTTGTCGGGTCGGTAAGTACCGATATAAACAAGCCGCCGGATTCGTCGTAATGCGCCAGCGCAGCGCTTGTCTTCGCCATTTGCCCTAACGATACGACCCCTTCGTGCATCCTCGCTCCGCCGCTGCAGCTTACAACAACCAGCGGCAGCGATTCTTCGATCGCCTTGTCGACGGCAACGCAGAATTTTTCCCCGACTACAAGCCCCATCGACCCGCCAAGGAAATCAAAGTTCATCACCGCTAACATAAGCGCTCTGCCCCGAATGAAAGCCTTACCGATGAGCATAGCTTCGTTCGCCACACCCTTTTCCCGGTTCACTTCCATTCGGCTTTTATATGTCGTATCCCTGTATTCGAATTTCAAGGGGTCGCAGGAACTCAGATCCTCGCACAGCTCCTCGAAAGAACCCTCATCGACGAGTTGGGTTATTCTTGTCGGCCCGTCGATCCGGAAATGGCCCTGACATTCGGGACAGATATTGAGATTCTCTTCAACCGTCTTGCGAAAGAGCATGTGCTGACAGGAAGGGCACGCCATCCATAGACCTTCCGGCATTTCTTTCCGCGGCTTGAGCGAAAAACCGTCCCACTGAGATTTAGCTTCTTTTGCCATATCTGAATATACACTTTAATGATTGATTTATCGCGAGTATTGTACAGAACCTGTCTCTTATACACATCT
>DRGS01000226.1 GCA_011053245.1 Phycisphaerales bacterium | reverse complement strand
TGAGGATGCTATCACTGAGGCATCCAAGCTGTCGGTCTGCAAGGTGAATATCGATACCGACCTTAGAATGGCGCTTACAGCGAAAATCAGGCAGGTCTTCTGCGAAAGTCCCGCCGAGTTCGATCCTCGTAAGTATCTGGGACCAGGCAGAGAAGCTATTAAAGAAATGGTAAGGCATAAACTTCAAATTCTGGGTTGTGCGGGTAAAGCGGCAGAGTGCGTCTAAGCGATGTGCAAGCTTTTATCTGTGTTGACATAAAAAGGGCAAGCAAGCTGCCGATGAGCGGTAGTGGTAACAACTGACTTTGAGAGAGGTTCCTTTGTTTAATTACGATAGACATCGCAGGATATCGGCAGTTTGCCTGATTTTCGTCTTCTGTTTTTTATGTGGATGCAAACCATCAAAAGAAACACCAACCGCCGCACGGCCCGTAGTTGTAAAACCGGTTGTTACTCCGAGATCCTTAGCGGTAACGGACGCTGCGGACCTGGCTTGCCAGATGATACAGATCGGTGACTTTGAAGACGCCGCCGAAGCCATTGCTAAATCCGTTGACCCGGACGATGCGGCGATAGGACAGATCAGACAGATAATCGAGGAGTATCGCGTTATCGACGCCAACCGCATTGAGTCCAGAGATAATGCATATAGCAAGCAAATTGACGAACTTGCAGGACTATCACTTCCGGAAGATGCCAACGGGATCAGTAAGGCTCTGTCGGTAGTTGCTACGGCATTGGAATACGCCAATGATCAACAGAAAGAGTCTTTGCTTGCAAAGAAGTTTGTAAAGAAAGTTGTCGGCCTGTCGCTTGAAAAAGCCGCCGATTTTGAATCCGAAGGCAAATGGATCGATGCCTATTCGCATTGTTATTACTGGCTGACTTTGCTGTACAAAGATAATGCCGAATACAAGCTCCGCGCCGAAAGTCTTACGGCCAAGGCTATGATCGAGATGTCGCTTAAGGACAACAGTTGCGAGACCAGTGCCGAGCGGCATGAAGGCATAAAAGCAAGTATGCTCTTCAGAGCGGTTGGCAAATTGGATTACAGCTATGTCGAGATCGTAGATTATGACGAGATGACCCGTAAGGCACTTGAGCGATGTCGGCTTCTTGGCGAAGTTGTAGTGACGCCGGGTAAGGATCTTACTTACCAGTGTACTCCAAAGCAGTATGAACAGTGGTCGAAAGGCATCGATGCAATTGAATACGATCTCGGCGATTCGGTAGTAGCAGTAACGCGTGATGAGTTCCTGCTGGTATTTGATTCGGTACTTGCACTTAACAGTATCAGCCTCAAACTCCCACGGGAAGTTGCTATTGCGCAGTTTTCCGAAGCGGCCCTTCGCGGCCTCGATCCTTTTACGGTACTTGTATGGCCGTGGCAGATCAAGAGTTTTCAGAAGAGCATGACGCAGCACTTTACCGGTATCGGCGTAGAGATCTCCAAAGCCAGCGGCGATTTGAAAGTGGTAAGTCTTCTGCTGGACACGCCTGCTTATCTTTCCGGTCTGATCGATGTCGAAGATACGATCGTTGCGGTTGAAGGCGAGCTTACGAAAGACATGACCATCAACTGCGCAGTCAGCAAGATCACCGGTCCCAAGGGCACAAAGGTCACCCTGACAATGCGACATGAAGGCGCCGATGAAACATTTGACATTACGGTGACGCGCGACAGGATCATCGTTCCCACGGTCAGAGGTTGGCAGCGTACGGAAACGGGCAAGTGGTTGTACATGGTTGACCCTGCCAACGGTATCGGCTATGCGCATATTACCGGTTTTACCGAGACAACGGTACCGGGTATGTCAAAGGTACTTAACCAGCTTGAACGGCAGGGCCTTAAGGGGCTTATTATCGATCTTCGTTTCAATTCGGGTGGTTATCTTTCGGCCGCCGCTGCGATCGTGGATATGTTTGTCGAAAAGGGCACGATAGTCACGAGTCAGCCGAAGTGGGGAGTCCCTAATTATGAGCGTGCCCACAAAAAAGGAACCCACCCCGATTATCCGATCGTCATCCTGGTCAACGAATCGTCGGCAAGCGCTTCCGAGATCGTCGCGGGCGCCCTTCAGGATGAGATATACAAACGAGCAATACTCGTCGGCAGCAGAACATACGGCAAGGGAAGCGTTCAGACTATTACGGAATCTACCGGCAATCATTCGACTATGAAATATACGATGGCGTATTATCACCTTCCGTCGAATCAGCGGGTAAAGAACCGCTATGCTCTTGAAAAGGAAGGGCGAAAAGATTGGGGTGTCGCTCCGGATGTTGAGATCAAGTTACATGTTAATGAGTGGCGAAGAATGTTAGAGACTCAACGCAAAAATGATGTACTGGCCAAAGCCGGACACGATCAAACCAGCGATCCCTTGAAACGCCACACACTTAAGGATACATTGGAAACCGACCCGCAGCTTGCTCTTGGTATTTTAGTGGTGAAAAGCCAGATGATCCAGGCAGGCGAAAATATTATCAGCGAAAACGATGAAGATACCGGCGTAACTAACTGACTATGGTCGCCGGGTGATATTATTAATTTATGATGAGGTGTTGAGTTGACGGACCAGACAGAACCCAGCAAGTTTCAGCAGCAGCGACAGGAAAAGCTTGAACAAATAAGACAGATGGGGACCGACCCTTACGGGGGCAAGTACGATGGCGTCGAATCCGCGCTGGTAGTTAAGGATGGTTTCGTAGACGATAAGGAGGGCCAGAGAGCCTGCTGTGCCGGTCGTATTGTGCTGCTGCGTGATATTGGCAAATTGATATTCATTACGCTTCGCGATTCGAGCGGGACGATACAATTAGGTTTCAGTAAGAAGCTGTTAGCCGAACAGTGGACGATGCTCAAACTGCTGGAACTCGGAGATGTCATTGGCGCCGAAGGACAGCTTGGCAGGACGCGAACCGGAGAGATAACCATCTGGGCCGAAAAGGTTACGGTCCTTAGCAAGTCGATCTTGCAGCCGCCTGAAAAGTTTCACGGCCTTGCAGATGTTGACTTGCGTTACCGGCAGAGATATGTGGACCTCTGGGCCAATCCAGAGGTCATGGTCCGCTTTAGAAAGCGAAGCGCGATCGTCGCTACTATCCGGCAATTTTTGCAGGAGCGTGGCTTCCTTGAGGTTGAGACGCCGATGATGCAGACTATCGCGGGTGGTGCGGCGGCGAAACCTTTTGTCACGCATCACAACTCTCTTGATATGGATCTGTTTTTGAGGATCGCTCCGGAGCTGTTCCTGAAAAGGCTTCTGGTAGGTGGTATGGAGAAAGTCTTTGAGATCAATCGTAATTTCCGCAACGAAGGTCTTAGCACGCGGCACAATCCCGAGTTTACGATGATGGAGCTTTATCAGGCGTATGCCGATTACAATGTCATGATGGATATAACTGAAGAGCTTACATGTGAGCTGATAGAGAAGCATTGTGAGGGAGAAGAACTTGACTTTGGCGATATGAAGGTCAACTACGCTCGTCCATGGCGAAGGGCGAAGTATGCCGACTTGCTTAAGGAGCATTCCGGCTGTGATATTGATGACTTGGATGCGGTTCGCAAAAAGGCGCAGCATCTTGGTATTAACGCTGCGAATATGGATGACGCGGTTGTGATAAACGAAGTGTTCGAAGCGACCGTCGAGGAGCATCTTGTCGATCCGACATTTGTGATAGATTATCCGGCGGTGCTTTGTCCGCTGACGAAGACGAGCAAAGAAAATCCGGAGTATGCCGAGAGGTTCGAACTCTTTATCGCTAAAATGGAACTTGCCAACGCCTATACCGAGCTTAACGACCCTGCCGTTCAGGAAGAGAATTTCCGTAAGCAGTTGCGGGGTCAGGAAGATACGATGGCGACAATGGATGAAGATTTCATCACAGCCCTTAAATACGGTATGCCGCCGGCTGGTGGTCTTGGGATCGGTATCGATAGGCTTGTCATGCTGCTGACAGGTGCCACGAGTATCAGGGATGTCGTGCTGTTTCCGCTTTTGAAACAGATTTAAACAAAGGGGTCAGACACTTTTTTCTAAGTAATGAAAAATTCTTTCGGTCAATTTGTTTTTCCAAGCCATCTGACATTTTTCTTATGTCTTAAATACCTTTGCAGGAAAAAGATCGTTGTCCTCAGTGTCGCTGCTGTGATGATGTCGTGCGCACTTTTAATCGTGGTAGCGAGTTTGTTTACGGGTTTCATACATGCAGTCGAAAACAACGCCGGTGAACATTTAGGCGATATTATAATCTCGCCGTCATGGGATACGATCTCCAATTATGACAAGCTCATCGCACAGTTGGAGCAAAGCGAAGTCATCCAAGCCGCCGGTGCGGTGCTAAACGGTCACGGGCTTTTGTTTGTCGGCAAGGGAAACGTTCGAGCGGTAAAGGCTCTCGGTATCGAATTGCCGTCTCAGGCGGAAGTTACGCCATTGGGACGGGCACTCATAAGACAAAAGGATGACCCCCAAGCCGGTTTCGCTATTGACGATTACGCCGAAACCGACTGTGGCTTTGTCGGGATCGGCGTTGTGTCAAGCCCCGACGATGTTACCGATGAATATGACTTTGCCAAAGTGCTGTCGGAAAATATCGGCAAAAAGGTCATGCTCACAACCGGCACCGGTGGTACGAAGAAACCCAAGGCTATCAAATTCCGGGTCAGCGATATTGTTTTCAGCGGTTATCACGATGCCGACAATAACTTTGTATATCTGCCCATCGAGACACTCTCCGAAGCGTTGTATCCCGACACCGGGCCAGTTGCCGATATGATCCAGATCAAAGTAGCTAAAGGCGTTGAACCCGAAGCGGCCCTTGCAACAGTGCGCAAGATATGGCAGGATTTCTCCGCGGAATATCTCAAGGGGGTATACGCTACGATCGTAACGTCGAGGGAAATGCAGGAGCCGCTCCTCGTTGAGTACAGAAAACAAAAGGACATGCTGATGTTGATATTCGGTCTGGTAAGCGGCGGCGTGGTGCTGCTGATATTCTGCATATTCTATCTGATCGTCATGACCAAACAAAAAGATATCGCAATCGTCAAGAGTTGCGGCTGCGGCAGCGGACAGGTTACGGGACTCTTTGTCATGTTCGGATCGCTGGTCGGTGCGATGGGGGCAGCGTTTGGCGTAGGGCTTGGCTATCTTGTTACCATCAACGTCAACGCTATCGAACGGTGGATAAGCCAGGCGTTCGGGCTAAATTTGTGGAAGAGCAGTACCTATATGTTCGACAGGATACCCAATCAGGTGGATTGGGATTCGGTCGTTCCGGTGGTTTTGTCGGCGGTTCTGGCGGCCGGGATCGGTGCGTTGATACCGGCAGTAACGGCGGCAAGGGTAAAACCTGTTTCTATTTTACGATATGAATAACGAGACTAATGTATAAAGTAATGTTGCCAATTCGTTATTTTCTAAAGCGTCGGATAACATCGCTTGCGGTGGTCGCTGTTGCGCTTTGCGTGTTCATCGTAGTTGTGGTGATGACGATCATGGGCGGACTTGTCAATGACTTCAGGGAAAAGAACCATCAATTTGTCGGCGACTGCGTCATCAGCACCGATTCGCTTGTGGGCTTTGCATACTACGAAGAGTTCCTTACAGAACTTAATTCGCAGGATTTTGTCAGCGCAGCCTCGGCGGTGATAAACAGCTATGGCATTTTCACGCAGCAAGGCGCAGAATGGAGTGAAGGCGTTGGTGTCATGGGCCTGGAACCTGTAAGCTTTTGCAAGGCGACCGGGTTCGGACGGACACTTTATTACAATCGAGACAAATGCGAAGATGCTTTTGTGCCGGGCTATGCCCCTGAGCGTCCCGGCTGTGTGGTTGGAGTCGATCTTCCAAGGATGTCGGGACGTGACAGAGAGGGCAATTATTATCACAGCGAAAAACCAATGCAGGTCGCATTGATGGTCAGTTGTTTTCCACTCACAGCCAAAGGTATCCTCGCAAAACTCGGTACCGATGTCGTTAACAGAAAGACGTTCTATTTCAGCGACGACAGCCACAGCGGCATTGCTAAAGTGGACGGCAGGATGATCTATATTCCTTTCGATATGGCGCAGATGCTATGCGGAATGGACGGAGCAGATAAACGAGCAAGTGCAATACATATTAAATTCTCAGACGGCGTAGCGTTAGATGACGGTTGCGAAAGTGTAAAAGAATTGTGGCGAGGATTCGCTCAAAAGCATAAGGGCCGCAGCCTTGCCAATCTTTTCAAAAATGTTAAAGTGCAAAGCTGGATAGATCATCGCAGACAAGCGATCGCTCCAATGGAAAAGGAACAGACAATGCTCATCCTTCTTTTCCTGATGCTTGGCGTCATTACGGTGTTCGTTATCTTTGTGGTTTTTTATATGATCATAAGTCATAAGAGCAAAGACATCGGTATCCTTAAGAGCGTCGGTGTCGGTGTCGGGTCCATCATAGAATTGTTTCTCAGGTTCGCGGTCATCGTGGGATTTGTCGGTGCGACAATCGGCGGGGCGTTGGGGTGCTTATTTCTTTGGAAGATCAACGTGATGGAGGACTGGCTTTTCGAGCGTTTCGGCTGGCAACTTTGGAACAGGAGCATTTACGCCATAGGCGATATCCCCAACAAGGTCGAATGGCGGGTACTTACGGCTATCGTTATTTCGGCGATCGCTGCCTCGGTCATCGGCGCACTGTTACCGAGTCTCCAGGCGGCGATACGTCAGCCTGCAAAAATATTACAGGTGAATCAATTATAATACCCTTATAGGGTAATAAACTTTCGCGGTGGGAGTTGTAATGTTTGCCATAAAGAACTTAACCGCGTATAAAACATGTGTTGAAATTGTAATTGCTATCAGAGATAAACAATTAGGGATTTAATGGTATGGGTCAAATACTGCGAGCCGAGAAGATTTGCAAATCTTACGATATGGGCGAAAATAAGGTGGAGGTTCTAAAGGGTCTGGATCTTTCGGTCGCCGAGGGTGAGTTTCTCGCGATCATCGGCGCTTCCGGCAGCGGCAAAAGTACGCTGCTCCATATTTTGGGCGCACTTGACACAAGCGACAGCGGAACGGTCGAATTCAGGGGCGAGAGGATCGATCAGTTCAGATGCGGGAAGTTAAATAATTTCCGCAATAAAAAAGTGGGTTTCGTATTCCAGTTCTATCATCTCCTGGATGAATTGAATATTCTGGAAAATGTTACACTGCCGGCAATGGCTGCGGGTAGCACATTAAGCTGGCTTAAACAGCGAATAACAGCGAAAAAACGCGGTAAAGAGCTGCTTGACCGGCTTGGTCTGGGCCAGCGAATAAAACATAAACCCTATCAGCTTTCCGGTGGTGAGCGACAGCGGGTCGCCATCGCAAGGGCGGTAATGAACGGCCCGGCACTGCTTTTGGCAGATGAACCGACAGGAAACCTTGACTCTGAGACAGGAAATGGTATCTTAGACGTTTTCAAAGAGTTTAATAACGATGGGCAGACCATTATAATGGTCACCCATGACGAGCATATCGCCGACAGAGTTGACAGGGTTATCAAGCTGATCGACGGCAGAATGTCGAATTGATATGCTCCTTACGCGGGTATGTGTGCTGAAGTGGAGATGGCTATGGGATTAAAAATCTGGATAGATGATAAACTTGTCGATGAGCAAGATGCCAAGGTGTCGGTCTTTGACCACGGCTTGCTGTACGGTGACGGTGTCTTCGAGGGCATTCGCATTTACAGCGGCAGGATTTTTGAATTAGAGGCTCATATCCGCAGACTTTATGAGTCGGCCATGGCAATACGTCTTGAAATATCTATGGATGCCGATTCGCTTATTGCCGCGACAAAGCAGACGGTCAAAGCCAATGAAATTACCGACGGGTATATCCGATTGATCGTTACTCGCGGCGTCGGTGATCTGGGTCTTGATCCTTTCCTGTGCGAAAAGTCGTGCGTGATAATTATTGCTGACAATGTCCAACTCTACCCTGAAGAGTTTTATGAAAAGGGTCTCAATGTAATAAGTGCAGCTACCATTCGTAATCATCCGATGACGGTTCCTCCGCAAGTTAAGAGCCTTAACTATCTTAATAATATTCTGGCCAAGATCGAAGCTATCGACCGCGGTGTCAGTGAAGCTATTATGTACAACCATGAAGGATATGTCGCCGAAGCCAGCGCTGATAATGTTTTCATTGTCAGGGAAGGAGTTATCTGCACCCCACCGGTTTCCTCGGGTTCGCTTGATGGGATCACACGAGCCATTATTATGAAACTAGCCAAGGAAGAGGGCATCTCGATTGTCGAGAAGAATCTTACACGATTCGACCTTTATACCTGTAATGAGTTCTTCCTGACAGGTACAGGCGCTGAAGTCATCGGGATAATCAATATTGACGGCAGGGTCATAGGCGACGGTAAACCAGGCGAGATAACAAAAATGTTGAGGAGAAAATTTTTCGAATATGCCCGTTCCTGAAAATAAAAAAACGGCAGTGCAAGTTTTGCCGAATAACGACAAGTCCGTCAATTTTGAGATTGTTGCGGAAGAGCTTTCAGCGGTCACCCGGCGTATGCGCGAAGAGCTTAACACGTCGAGCAAGTCGGTTAGGGATCTCTTTGATCATATAATCGATAAACCGGGGAAGATGCTTCGCCCGGCGATGGTACTGCTTGCCGGCGGAAGTTGCGGCGAAATAAACGACACCCACATTGAGATCGCTGCGATGTTCGAACTTATTCATACGGCAACGCTTCTTCATGATGACGTTATCGATGAGGCTCAAAACCGGCGAAATGCCGAAACGGTAAATTCGCTATGGGGCAATGAGTGCGCGGTGCTTTCCGGTGACTTTCTCCTTAGCAGGGTTTTTGCCATGTCTTCCCGGATGGATCGCAGGCAATACTCCGAGGTCCTCGCAGAGACCGCCACAAAGATATGTCATGGCGAACTAATGCAGAATATGCAGCGGCAAAACTGGCAGTTGGATGAGGATGCGTACTTCCAGATCATAAAGGACAAGACGGCGGTTCTGTTTGAGAGTTGCTGTTATCTCGGCGGACTGGCAGGTCAAGCCGATAATGAACAGATCGCCGGGCTTTCAGCCTTTGGATTGAATCTCGGCCTTGCTTTTCAGATAACCGATGATCTGCTTGATATTGTCGGCGACGAGAACATGGCCGGCAAGACATTAGGCAGCGATTTTCTCAAGGGCAAGATCACTTTGCCTGTAATTCATCTGTTGACAACGGCGTCTAATGGCGAAAAGGAAACGGCAATACAACAACTGACCGATGCCGGCAGCTTTCGAGGTGATATCACTGACATGCTGACTCGTTCCGGCAGTATCGCTTATGCCAGATCCATCGCCGCCAACTTTTGCGAGAAAGCGATCAGATCCCTGGCATCTCTGCCCGATAGCGATGCAAAAAACTCTCTCGTAAGAATCGCAGAGTCAGTCGCGTCAAGGTGCTAAAGCGACATAATTTGCATGATGAGTTTTGCTGAAATATGGGGTGCAGTATGAAACGTTCCGATCTTAATTTCACTATTGATCTGCTTAGTTTTACGGCTTTGCTGGGACTTAGCTTTACGGGCGTGATCATAAAATATGTCCTGCCGCCTGGTACGGGTGGCCGCGGACGGCTAATTCATGGCGGTAGTGGCGGCGAACACATCAAAACGTTTCTTGCCAAAGGCAGGCATGACTGGGGCGAAATTCATTTTTGGCTTGTGGCCTCTTTTATCGTCTTGATGCTAATACATATCGTCTTGCATTTTAGCTGGGTAAAAAGTTACTGCAAGGGCTTGTTCCGCAAGCGATAACAAGATATCTATTCTTTAACGAGCTTTGCCGCCTGTAAAAATTTGCCGCGTTCAGCCTTTGTAAAGCCCACGAAGAAAATATACGGGGCAAATAAACCTGTCGCAACGAGCCCCGAGAGAAAGAGATTGACATAATTCGGCTCAAGAACCTGCTGGGCCGCTACTGCCACCAATGCCATGAAAACAGCCGGCTTTAACACGTTCGGCAGCGTATGCTTGAGATGGTAATCCAACAGTGATATCTCCAGCGCCCTACAGGCTCCCAATGGCAGTAAAAAGAATTTGACAAGAAAACTAAAGACAAGCTGGCCAACTAATACACCCGCAAGTCCCATAGGACGTATGAGTACTATGCTCAGTGCTACGGTTCCCGCCGCCTGAATGCCGTTTACTATCGCATAGAACTTATTTCTCGAAGTCCCGTAGAGCAGATTAACCGTAGGGCTCTGGATCGCTGCGAAGAATGCGGTCATTACTCCGAGGTATATCAGCGTGATCACATTGTTGTTTCCAGGGGCCGTCCATGTTTGAATAAAATCAGGGTTTTGCTTTTGCCATCGATATATAAAGTCGTGAGCAAATATGGCAAGCATCGCCAGCATGAATGTTCCGATATAGCATGAAATTTTGTAAACGAAATAATAGGACCATTTTATGCTGTTGTGTTCGCCCTTGCCTTCCTGCTGACTGAAAACCGGCATCATCATTGAAAGTATTGCCGCACAGAGCTTCATGATCTCCTGCCTTAATTTCAATGCCGCGTGATAAGGCGTCACAAAAACAGCACCCATAAATCCCCCTATGATAAGCGGTGCCACATTGAGTCGAAGCATATCCGTTATCTGCGCGATGAAACTAAAAGAGGCGTACTTGAAGAGTTTGATTATCCGACTCTTGTCAACGATGGACCAACTTAAGTTTATGGCTCCATGGACACGCAAAGCCAGAAATACCGACACAGCGATTCTTGTCAGATTTATACCCGCGGCTATCAGCGCGAGAGCTACGATCTTTTTTCCGGCCATCAGTACTGCTACCGTTAGCCCTGCCCGAAGCAATGCAGGCGGCATCATAGCTTTTATCGTTACGGCCTTGGTGGCATTTCTGTGCAGGATCATGATCGCCGACCCTCAGGACGCAAAGATGTTCAGTTATGCTTTGCTGATCGCCGGCAGCGCGCTTGCGATAGCATTTCCGACAAGGTGTTTTGGAGGGATACTGACGGCCCATCTGCGTTTTGACATACTC
>DRGS01000225.1 GCA_011053245.1 Phycisphaerales bacterium | reverse complement strand
GGTTACGAGCGAGGCGCTTCAGGAACTTCAGAGCCAGGTCGAGGAGAAGTTAAGTGACGCGGCGTCCTTGATATTCGCATCGCATCTGTTGATCCTGAAGGACGCCAAGTTTGTCGGCGCGATGCGTGAGCTTATTGAGGAGGGAATGAATCCGCCGGATGCGGTTTTGAAGATAGCCAAGGAATATATAGATATTTTTGCGGTCAGCAGCGATTCGTATCTGCATGAAAAGGTGCAGGATGTCGAGGATCTTGTGGTTCGTCTGATCGGCAATCTTGTTCTTGAGTATGAGGATCTGGGTGACTATCGCAGGAAAGTTGTTATAGCCAGCGACCTGTTCCCTTCGGATCTTTTGCAGATGTCGTCGGAGGAGGTTCGCGGGATAGTATTGGTCGGCGGCGGCGTGACGAGCCACCTGTCGATCCTTGCCCGGTCGCTTCAGATACCGATGGTCATTGCCAATCATAAGGAACTTTTGAATATACCCGAAAAGACGAAGGTTCTTATCGATGCCGAGGTCGGCAATGTTTATGTCGAGCCGTCCGAGGAGGTGCTGCAAGGTTTTGAGCAGCGCAACGAAGCCAGGGCAAAGGCAGCGGACCATACTGCCGAAGTAAAACCGGAAACTTTCACCGCCGACGGAACGCAGGTGCATCTGATGGCAAATATCAATCTGCTAAGCGACCTCAAGCTTGCCGAGCAATTTAATTGCGAAGGGGTCGGTTTGTACCGAACGGAGTTTCCATTTATTATTCGCAGCGATTTTCCTTCGGAGCAGGAGCAGTTCGTAACATATCGCAAGCTGTTCGAACAGATGGACGGTAAGCCGTGTGTGCTTCGTACACTTGATATCGGCGGGGACAAGGTGCTTTCGTATTACCATCATGCCAAGGAGCAAAACCCGAGTATGGGTATGCGGAGCATTCGATTTTCATTAGAGAATAAGAAGGTGTTCGTCAAGCAGCTACGGGCGATGCTTCGGGCAGGCGCCGGAGCCGATCTTCGTATAATGTTCCCGATGATATCTTCTATCGATGAGTTTCGCGAGGCAAAACAGGTTGTAACCGATTGCGCTAAGGCTCTTGAAGGTGAGGGGGTCGAGTGCAACGCGTCGCCTATGATAGGGATGATGGTGGAGATACCGGCTGTGGTCGAGCTTATGGAATCGTTCGCGCGGGAAGCGGACTTTTTCTCTGTGGGGACGAACGATTTTATTCAGTTCATGTTAGGGGTGGACAGGACCAATGAAAATGTCGAGCGTTTTTATCTGCCGTATCATCCGGCGGTGTTGCGTGGCCTTGAACGGATAGTTACAGGGGCGGCCAAATACGGTAAGGACGTAGCGGTGTGCGGCGATATGGCGCATCAGGGCCAGTACCTGCGTTTCCTGCTTGGTATCGGGATACGAACGCTGAGCATTGACGCGATATATACGCCGCGGATACAGAAGCGTATTTCACAGGTGGATATGGCCGATGCTAAGGCGATCGCAAAAGAGGCACTCGCAAAGCCCAGCGTAGAGGAAGTAGCAAAAGTCCTCGGCATACGCCGCGGTAACGACTAATGACAGTAGTGATCAGGTCCGTGCGACATCTACTAATTTGATGATCCGTCGCGCGATAGTTGTTTTTGCGACGCGGGAGAGTTTTAGCCAATCGGAGTTGGGTATTTTTATTTCGACGGTTGATCTTTCGGCATTGATGGCGGCAGGGGTGTTGGCGACGATCATGTCGAGGTTCTTTTCTTTGAGTTTTTTTTCGGCATTGGTTCTTAAGTTTTTGTCTTCAAGGGCGAAACCCACAATTAGCTTACCCTTTTTGTTTCTTCCGGCCCAGGCGAGGATGTCCTTTGTCGGTTTGAGCGTGATGGTTGTATTTTCGTCGGTTTTTTTGAGCTTTGTTTTAGAAGTTTTTGCGGGCGTATAATCGGAGACAGCGGCGGCCATTATGAGGCAATCGCACTTATCGAAGTTTTTCTTTACGGCGGCAAACATTTCGGCGGCGGTTTCGGCATTGATCGTCTTTGCCTTTTCGGGAGAGCGAAGATTCGTCGGTGCGGTTATGAGGGTAACTTTGTGACCAGCATTGAGTGCGGCGCGTGCGAGGGCATATCCCATTTTGCCGGAGCTTGCATTGGAGATGAAGCGTACCGGGTCGATATACTCGCGTGTTCCACCGGCTGTGATAAGGATTCTCATATCGGACCAATTACAATTTCAAAAGGCACTTTTATTCGCGGTTAAGTTTCTTGCGACAATACTACTATTTCCGTCGCGAAAGTTTATCACCCTAAAGGGTGCTATATCTGTTCTGCGATCTGTTCGATCCGTTTTATTATGTCGGCAGGTTCTGTCATTCTACCGGCACCTTCGGTTCCACATGCCAGCCGGCCTGTTTCGGGGCCGATGATCTCGACCTGCCTCGTTTTCAGAGTTTCTATATTTTGCCGCACTGCCGGGTTTGCCCACATTTGTGTATTCATGGCAGGGGCGATGAGGAAAGGTTTGTCCCAGCATGCGCAGAGGGTAGTCGAGAGCAGGTCGTCACAGATGCCGCTGGCTGTCTTTGCGATGATGTTGGCTGTTGCCGGGGCTACGACAACAATATCAGCGGAGTCTGCAAGATTGATGTGCGTTATGCTAAAGTCCTTGGCCCCGGTCCAGAGATCAGTATAGACCAGCATACCGGTCAAAGCCTGAAACGTTACGGGCGTGACGAACTTTGCGGCATTAGCAGTCATCACGCAACGAACCCTGGCACCTGCGGAGGTGAGTTTACTCGCAAGGTCGGCGGCTTTGTAAACCGGTATCGCGCCACTTATTCCAAGCAGAATATTTACATCCCTTAGCTTTAAGAGGGCCTGGGCCATTTTGCCTTACCGTTATAGTGTAGGTGGTTTCGGTTTGACTGGCGGGCTATAGTCAATTGCGATCTTGTCTTCTTTGATCTCTTTGACGACGATCTCAAGATTCGTCATACCCTCGGTATCCTCAATCAGCGGTCTCGATCCATGCATGATTTCGATAATTCTCTTTTGGATAAGAGCGGAAAGTTTGAATCTTCCGCCGACTTTATTTACCAGATCCGTACTTTTAAGTTCTTCTATCATGTTTTTTAATACCTTTTCCTTCGATTGTTTGTATAGTTTCAGTTATTGCCTGTTCCAGGTCATCGTTTACTACCATATATTCGTAGTACTGCCATGCGGCGGCTATCTCTTTGCTTGCGCCGCTTAGTCTTTTCATTGCCGTCTGTGTATCTTCGCCCCTTGCTCTGTCCGACAACCTTTTTACGAGGTCGGATTGGCTTGGGGGAAGTATGAAGATCATTAACGCGTCCGGATAGAGTCTGTGAACGTCTTGTCCACCCTGAACGTCAATTTCAAGGATAACCGTCTTGCCGTCATTGAGGGCTTTTTCAGTTGTGGTTCGCGAAGTTCCGTATAGATTTCCGAAGACTTCGGCGTGTTCGAGAAAGTCGCCGTCGTCTATCTTCTGCTGGAAGTCCTCTTTCGATACGAACCAGTAATCCTTGCCGTCAGCTTCCCCTTCGCCGGGGGCCCTTGTGGTAGTCGATACGCTGAGAAACGCACCGGTTCTTTTAACCACTTCTTTGCAGATAGTGCTTTTGCCTACTCCCGATGGCCCGCTAAGGACGATTAGTTTACCTCTCTTTGTCTCTTTACTCATGGTGTAAATCTCCTTACTCAATATTTTGAACCTGTTCCTTGATCCGGTCTATGGAACATTTAATGTCAATGACACTCTGGCATATCAGTTCGTTCGAAGCCTTGCTTGCGATGGTGTTTGCCTCCCGCAGCATTTCCTGGGTTACGAAATCAAGCTTTCTTCCGCTATTGGTGTTTTCCTTACAGAACGCTTTAAACTGAGCGAGATGCGAATTCAGTCTCGTGATCTCTTCGGCGATATCGCACTTTTCCGCAAAGATAGCCACTTCCCTTGCAAGCGTTTCAGAGTCAAGCTCAAGTCTTGCCGCGGCGAGAAGGTCGTCAACTTTCTTTTTCAATTTATCATGGTACTCTTGCACAACCAGCGGAGACTTCTGGCAGATGATATCAAGCTTTTGGGCTATCGCGTCGCAGTTTGCTATCAGGTCATCGGCAAGGGTTTTTCCTTCCTGCGTTCTCATCAGGTCAAGTTTTTCAAGAGCCTGCTGTGTCATGGTAATTACAGATTCTCTTACTTTTTCCGCTTGCTGCTCGTCAGGCAACGCCGGCTGAATGACTCCCGGAATAGTCAGCAGCGAAGTGATGTCTATCCGGGTATCAATGTTATTTTGTTCGGCGATAGTTGTCAGCTTCTTTATGTATGCCTGTATGGTATTCTCGTCGATATCAAAAAGACCCTGATCGGAAGCGCTTTGAATTTTGAGCGAAAAGTTTACGGTACCGCGATTGATGCAGCTTCGCAGGAGCTTATCAATTTCGTCAGTCATGAAAGCGGCGACCTCTGAGACCTTGACACTTGTCTTCAGATAGCGGTTATTGACGGTTTTGATCTCGATGAAATATTTCATCCCGTCAATCTGATCGCTGGCGTCACCGAATCCTGTCATACTCTTTATCATAACACAACCTTTGGTAATAGGAAGCTGAGAGCTTCTCAACTGTTCCCGGATTTAGTTTTATTCCGCTGGTGCAGGCGTTACCGGCTGAGCGGGAGCCTGGTTTGTTGTCTGTTGCATCGGCGCGCCAAGATCCTTTGGCGCCTCCGGCTTGAAGAACTTTGCCATCACGATAGCCAGAACCAAAAACAGCATGACAAGTCCTATTGTAAATTTTGTGAAGAAGTCGGTTGCCTTTGTTCCGAGTACGCCGCCTGCTCCTGCTCCGCCGAAAGCTGCGCTGAGGCCGCCGCCTTTGCCCTTCTGGATGAGGACGACGAGGATAAGCGATACGGCAACTAAGAGCCATGCGCCGGCAACGATCTTCATTATGATCGACACGGCTGCGAGTGGAAGATTGATCATTTCATTTTTCCTTTAATTTTTTATCTGTATTTCAATATTAAAATATTCAAAGGGCCTGTGCCCTACTATTATGCTATGGTTTTTATCATTGCCGCAAAACTGTCGACCTTGAGGGCCGCTCCGCCTACGAGCAAACCATCTACATCCGGACAGGCCATCAACTCAGCAGTATTTTCAGGTTTGGCCGAGCCGCCATACTGGATGCGTATCTGTGCGGCAACGGATTCATCATACATTTCAGCGAGTAGTTTTCTTATCATCGCGTGAACCTGCTGAGCCTGATCGGACGTGGCGGTCAAGCCGGTGCCAATTGCCCATACCGGTTCGTAAGCGATCGTTACTGCAAGAACCTTCTCGGCGTCGATCCCGGCGAGGCCCTTTTTGATCTGATTAGTAACAACGTCGTCTGTTTTTTCCGCTTCTCTTTCTTCGAGCAGCTCTCCAACGCAGAGGATCGGGAGCAGACCGCTGGAGATTGCAACGGAAACTTTCTGATTGATCAGTTCGTCCGTTTCACCAATGACATGACGTCTTTCGGAATGACCGATGATCGCGTATGTGCATGAAACGTCTTTCAGCATATCACAGCTTATCTCGCCGGTATATGCTCCGCTTGCTTCAAAGTATACGTTTTGCGAACCCATTGCGATGTTGGAAGAGCTAAGCTGCGTAGCCACTGCCTGAAGATATATATAAGGCGGACAGACGGCTACATCAACAGTATCAATATCACCAATTTCCTTTGCCAGTCCGGCGGCAAGGGCGTTGGCCGATTCGCCGTTGGTGTTCATTTTCCAGTTTCCTGCGATGAAAGGTTTTCTCATTTTTTCTCCGGTCTATCTATTTAAAGTAAAGTTTTATTCACTGGATAGCTGCCCAGTACTGAAAGCTGCAGGCAGTGCTGTTTTGCGGCATCGAGGGCCTCTTTTACATTGTCGTCGTTCTTGTGGCCGGTAAAATCGACAAAGAAGTAGTATTCCCATTCTCTTTTTTTGCTTGGCCTTGATTCTATATTAGTAAGATTGAGGCCGTGTTTTCTGAACACCTGCAATACGTCGACCAGTGCCCCTGCTTTGTGCGAAGTGCTAAAGAGCATCGCGGTTTTGTCGTCGCCGGTGGTTTTTGCGTCCTCTTTGCAGATGACCATGAACCTTGTTACATTGTTTGCGATGTCCTCGATGTTTCGACAGATGA
Source organism: Phycisphaerales bacterium (assembly GCA_011053245.1). The sequence goes on along the minus strand of DRGS01000225.1, from coordinate 6,669 downwards.
TCCTGATGTCGTATAGATCGGCGGCAACTTCCGAGCCGATAGCCGCGGTATTTGGTTCTTCGGCTGCCATCTGTGCAGCGCGCGCCGAGGACGCTACGGAAACGGTCTTTGCCTCGGTGAAGGTAGAACTTAGCCAGTTGCGACACTGCGCGAAAACCTCCGGTTTGGAATAAACTTTTTCGACATCTTCGAGTGCACAATTTGCCAGCAGGCAATGATGTATGGCCATGTAAACCTCTGCGCAGATCAGTACGTCCGAATCAATGAAAGCGTCGAGAGTTTCGCTGATGCCGCCACCTGCGGAGTTTTCGATGGGGACAACTCCGAGGTCGGAGTGGCCCTTGCTGACTTCATCGAAGATGGTTTTGATATCGGTAACGGCTTCGTATTCGACACTTTGACCGAACTTCAGCATTGCCGCTGAGTGACTGAAGCTGCCCTGCGGACCTAAGTACGCGATGCGGAGCGGTCTTTCGAGAAAGAATGATCCGCTCATAAGTTCACGCCAGATCGCAGCGAGAGTCTTATCCGGCAGCGGGCCAGAGTTTAGTTTGGCGATCTTATCGAGGACGGCTTTTTCGCGATCGGGGGCGTAGATCTGTCCGTCGGTCCGGCTCTTTAGTTTGCCGACCTCAACGACGACCTTGGCTCTTTCGTTAAGAAGTTCAACGAGCCTGTGATCCATCTCATCAATCTGTTTTCTTAGTTTATCAAGCGACATATTTTAGTTACTCTGACTTTGCCATAAGAACTTTTGATATAGCATCTCTATTTTAGAACCACTCTATTTACCATATCCGGGACGCCGAGTCAATAAAAATGAGTAGAAATTGACATTTGGGGCAAAAAACACTACACCTTAAATATAAGACATAGGGCGATGGGCATTGGTATAAGGGGCATGTATTGTTTGGCGAAAAGTTTAGCTATGTTATTTTTGAGACGGAGTGGGGGTTTTTCGGGCTTTTAGGTAACGAAAAGGGGCTTTTAAGGAGTTGTCTGCCGGTTGAAAATCGCTCTATGGCCGAAACAGACCTACTGGTTGGTATATCTTCTGCTGAATTTAACCCGAGGTGGTGTATGGAGTTACAGGGGGCAATAAAAAACTACTTCATGGGGCGGAGAATAAACTTTTTTGAGGATGTTAAAATTTGCTGGGAGGGAAAAAGTGAATTTGACCGGGAAATTATGAGGGGTTGCGGGAAGATCGAGCATGGAAAAATTATGTCTTACGGTGAATTGGCGAAAGCCGCTGGGAGGGAAAAGGCTGTGCGAGCGGTGGGAGGGGCGTTGGGCAGGAACCGGTTGCCGCTTATAATCCCTTGCCATAGAGTGATTTGCGCAAATGGCAAAATCGGCGGTTTCAGCGTCAGCGGGGGTGTGGAACTCAAAAAAAGAATGCTAAAACTTGAAAAGAGTATCCTGTAACCGGTAATATTTTTAGTCGATGTGAATTACGCCCTGTTTTCTGTCGGCGTTTAGCGATGCTTTTTTTAGTATGTCGTATAGAACCTTGGGGTAGCGAATTTTTTTGAAGGTGAATACGGGATCGGTCTCGTCCTTGGTGAAGATGGTGACGGTTCCAATGCCGACGAGACAATCGAGTAGTGAGCGGTTTAGCTTTAGGTCGATGACGCGGAACATGTCTATGTTGTCAATTTTTCTGCTGAAAATGCCGCGTGAGTGTTCTATGTGGTCGATGCTTATCTTGTAGCGGATGCTTTTTAGGGTGATAATTTGCAGTATGAGGGCCAGAACGGCGAGTATGATGAGGCCGAAGCCGATGATGTCTGTGTCGTAGATGATCATTGCGATCTCGGCTTCGGTGAGATTTAGTTGAGGGAGCATAGCCAGGAGGTTCTCGACCGGATAAAGGAGCAGGAAAGCGGCGATTGCAAGGGTGACGGCGGCTTGGGCGAAAGATGATACGATGGCCCAGGTGGATGGGCGGGCTTTGAACAGGAGGCGGTCAGGTTGATCGGGGGCGGTGCGGTCGCGGGCCATTGGGCTGGAGTCGTTGGAGTGGGAGGCGGTGAGGAATTCTGAGCAGTAGCGACATTTTATGGCTTCTGATTGGATGATCTCGGCGCAAAAAGGACACTTTTTGGTCTGTGAGAGGACTTCAGTAGTCATTTGGTCGTTTATCCTTTCGTAATTTAAGTGAATGTACCTCCTTCTGTTATCGGAAACTGTGTTGTGTGAGCATTAGTAATTGGGTTGCGGGCCTTTGGCCCGAGAGAGTAGAACGGTAGAAAGTAGAGAGTAGAAGGACAAATAAATTGGGTTTGGATTGGGTTTGGATTGGGTTTGCTTTTTTTGTTGGTTTGGGGATGTAAATCGTTGTAAGTTCCTCTTTTGCAAGAGTTTGCAGTGATTCTCGGATTCAGGAAATTGGGTTTGCTTCCCAGAAAAAGTATTTTTAAAAACCCAGGAACCACCTGAAAAAGTGCGGGTTTTGTGTCAAATTTAAAAGATTGGCTTTTTGTCATTTTTTCACGTTTTTTAACTACTTGAACCACCCTGCTTCGCCAAGGCTACGCAGGACAAGCGAATTAACACGAATGTATACGAATTTTTTTGTCCTGTACGCAACTTCAATCTATCCTGATTGTTATGTGTGCATTATACAAAGATGGGAGTTGGAGGTCAAGTGAATTTTTATTTATTTTTGACATGATAACCATTCGACGAAGCTCATGGCAGGCAGGACAGGCGGGATAAAGTATTGATCCCTGCTTAAAGCATACAGGGACAAGCTTACAGGGATTTGGGATTATTCTATTTTTCAGGCGGGAATGTAGTTGACGTGTCGGATTAGGGGGTTACAATGGTGGTTGTTGTGGGGGAATTACTCTTATTTGAAAGGTGAAGTTATGAGAAGTACAGTTTGTGTTTTATTAGCTTTTTCCATCTTACTTTCAGGTTGTGCAGGTAGAGAAGCAAATTTAGTTCAAATCCGGCAAATGGGGGATGAACAAAAACCTTGTGATCAGTTGCGTTCGGATATGGCTTTTATTGATAATGAGATTACCCGTTTGCTGCCCAAATCCGATAAAACCGGAAAAAATATTGCCTTGGGCGCGACAGGGATACTCTTTATCATCCCACTGTTCTTTATGGATTTAAAGCAGGGTGAGAAAAAAGAGATCGAGGCATACAGGCAAAGGTACAATCATCTGCTAATGATAACCCAGCAGAGGGATTGTAAGTTACCTAATACCATTGTTAAAGAAGTGGCAGTGGAAGAAACATCCGAGGCTACCACTCAGTTAAAGACTTGCTTGAATTGTGGCGAGAAAATAGGTGCACTTGAAGAATCCCATGTTTTCGAAGATCACGTTGTTTGTGCAATTTGTTACCTGAAACTGGAAAAGCAAAAGGGACAGGCCAAACAAGCGGCGTCTTCCGATGCGGAGACCAAAGGTTAGTGTGAACCTGCATTAGCAGAAGAAGTTTTTTGTTGGAAGTTAAGTAGATGATATGCAGGGCTGTGGGAGTGATCTTGCAGCCCTTTTTTAGTCTTGATAAAATAGCGGTTGTGGATTAGGTTGGTTGATAGTGGAGATGCCAGAAAACTCCTTTGATTTTCTCAGATTAATGAAGGAAGGCCCTTGAACATGAAAAACTGCTTTGTATTTTTGATCATTCTTTTATTAAGCCCCATAACTGCACTTGCCAATTTCAATCAAAATCTTCACATGGAACCCCAGGAAATATATCTGAGAATATACCCGGCAGATCGATATGTGGAAATAATTGAATATAATCTGCTGTCTACACAAAAGGACGCTGCGCAGATAAAAGATGATATATCACATATCAAGGATCTGATAGAAGATGCAAATTATTGTAATAAAAAATTTAAATTCAAATATTTCCGATCAGTTGAAGAATCAATGGCAAAAGAGCGTGGTTTTATCAAAGGACATTATCATTTAGTAACAAACCAATTAATAAAAAACAAGGAAAACATGATTTCCCTGTTCAAGGATGTTTTTGGGAAAGTTTTGAGAAGAAAAGTAGATGTTACAATAGCTCAAAGTGAGATCGGTCTGTTTTTTAGCGGAAATGATATCAATGTTGGCCAAGGGAACTCATTAGGAGCATATGCTAAGGGCAACAAAAGGGCTATTTACTGGAAAACCGGAGAAAAATATTATGACATTGTTCTTAATGTTGACGCCGGCAAAAACAAAGCAATAATCAAACAATTTGGTCAAAATGTAAAAAGTCGTGAAATATCTGAAGAAGAAATTAACAATACTAAAAACCAATCTAAGCCACTGAATCGTTTCGAAAAACAATTCCAAAAAGATGCTGATATTTATCGCTTGAAGCATTTGAAATACTATGGCGAATTAATAGAAAAATACCATAAGAATATTGGCAAATACCCCTTTCAGGGAAAAGAGAACAAGCCTGTTTATGTTTTCATCGCTAATGATAAGCAGGAAAAATATAGAGAAGATGACAATCCCAATCCCCACAAGAGCTACCCTCTGAAATCATTCATTAAAGAATTAGAAAGAGGATTGAACAAAAAAATAAACGAATATTACGATCCGCAATTTGCACCGCTTAATAAACCAAATTTTTATATGTATCTGATAAACGAGGATTTATATTTTTTTGCGATACATGTCTCACAATATTATGGTTTTGCTACTAAAATCAATGAAAACTATTATAAAGTTGAAATATCGAATAACCCTACTAAAGAAAATAAAGCCGTAGCATTTAGTGACCTGATAAAAAACAAAAGATTTATTGACGTATTAAACTCTAAGTCAAGCAAACCGGGTTTTTTCGAGAAACGCGAAAAAGATTATCTAAACTATACAAAAACAAAATAGATTTGCCGTGTGGGCGTGGTCGGCCCTACGGTTTGGTATGTTGTTTTGGGTAATAATTTTTAAAGGTTAAGGAAATTGAAATGCGAACGAGAAGCACGATAAGGTTGTTTATTATTTTTCTGTCTTTATTTTTTAGTGCGTTTGTTTGTGGATGTGATGTATCGTCGGAAGATGGAACCCTTTCTGTTGTGATTGAAGGTGACGCGGCTGCGAAAGCTCAGTTAGAGAGTCTGCTCAAGTCGAATCCTGTTGTTATTAAGGCTCCGTCCGGGATCGAATACAAGCTTAAGATTGTCAAGCCTGATCCGAGAATTGATTATAATATGGTGATAATCGAACCTAAAGATGATATTGATTATTCGATCATTGTCGTTGACCCCGAAAAGAGAGAGGAAATTTCCAAGCTCAGCCCGAAAATACGAGACGAGCTTTTGAAACTACTGGAACAGAAGAAAGACCGGCAAAAGAAATAGATAACTGCGTGGGCGTGGCCGGGCCTACGGTTTTGTTGCGATATGTTTTTTTGTATTTTTTTGAAAGCTTGGATAAATGAAGTTTGACCGTGGCACGCGGAAGTGGATGTTTGCGTTATTGTGAAGTCAGAGATTATCACGTCGGCCTTTAGGCCTCCTCATAATGACAATATCGGAGTCTGTGCGGGTTTGACAGTTTAACAGATGGGCAAGAGATTTGACCATCCTGCGGTTTGTTGCTATAAGTGATTTTGTATAGTGTTGGTTTCCTTGGTTCGCGACCGGCTGTTGCGGGGACATTTAGTTTTTAGTATTTAGTTTTTGGTTTTTAGATAACAGTAACCGGCGTCGGCAGAGGTTTTGCTGCGGGAAATGAAGGTCGGAAACGGTTGCTGGTATTTTTTCGTAAGGGTATATGTCAGCATTTTCTTCTGAGCATCACGGTACCGATGGCGAGTAGTAAGAGCGATGTCGGTTCAGGAACGATGATTGCTTCTGTGGCCAGTGTGGCGACAGCAGTTCTGACTACATCAGTCGCGAAGGCATAATCGTAAGTGATACCGCTTAGATTAAACGGGTCGTTGGCTAACCCGTCACTGGCGTCTGAGAATTGATGGTAGTAGTCGTTGCTGCCTCCCCAAATCTCATTGGCTGTATTCTCAGCGGCGAACAACGCAGGGAAGCCGGCGGAGATAAATGGCTCCTGGTCGCTGGCACTCCAATAGCTGGTGTCAGGAGCGCGGGAGTCCAATTCGAGGGACGGGGCATAAGTCCCGGCAGCGGTAATGAATGCATCTGCCCAGTCGAGACACTCAGGCGAGTCTTTTGTTATTATGTCAAGGTCGTATGGCTGGTCCGGTTCGCCGTCCCATCCGGGGCGGAGGATCATATCGAGGTTTATCATGCCCATGATCATTTCATTGTTTGGCGTTATGACGTTGTCAACATAATCCTGGCTTCCTTTCATCCAGTCCTCTTCCGCGTTGAAGCCAATAAAGCGTATTGTCGAATCAAAGCTGTACTGGCTGAGCACTCTTGCCGCTTCGAGTACGCCGGCAGTTCCGGAGGCGTTATCGTCACCGCCGGGTCGTTCGCCGCTTCCGTAGGTGTCATAGTGAGCGCCGATGAGGTAGATGTTCTCAGGTGTTCCTGTTCCTTTCAATTCTCCTACGACGTTACTATAGCTGCCCTGGATAGTTACATCAAGGCCCATATCGGTAAACATGTCGCTGAGATACAGCCGAGTCTCCTGATTCCCCAGAGTGCCGGGGCCGTCCCAGCCGTCACGATTGCGGAAGCCCTGATCATAATCCAGTCCTCCATACAGACCCAGGCCCATATTC
>DRGS01000224.1 GCA_011053245.1 Phycisphaerales bacterium | reverse complement strand
GATTTAGGGGGGTCGCCTTTGGACCTATTAGAGTTTTAAGAAGGTTCAAGGAGCTTACATGAAAACACTAGCATTGTAAATCTTACCTTTGGCGATAGTTTGAAACCGTAGTGGCGTAGAGGTTTGCTTGTGTTTTTTCGGCGTCGTATAAGTTCCTTGATTCGCGACCCCCTGTTGCGGGGAACAGGGGGCTAAATGATGGGGGATCGCGTTGCGATGTTTATTTAATGTGGATTTCCGCCTGCGCGGGAATGACAAGGGGGCATCCGGGGATGGTATTTAGTGATATATTGACATTTCATGGCGTATAGCTTATAATCATGTCGCTAATTATACCTTTTTTTGGAGCGATATTATGGTTATTCGAGTGATGTTGTGTGCGATTTTGGGGTTTTGTGTTTGTTTTACGTCAACGGTTATAGCGGCTGACTGGCCTAATTGGCGCGGGCCCGATCGCAATGGTATATCGACCGAGGGTAACTGGGAGGCCAAAGACTTGAAGGTGGTGTGGCATTTTGCGCTTGGTACGGGTTACTCGTCGATGGCGGTCAGCGATGGCAAAGTCTATTCGATGGGTAACGTTGACGATACCGACATTGTGTATTGTATCGACGTTGCAAGCGGCAAAGAGATATGGCATCACAGTTATCCTGAGCCGTTGAACCCGAGGCATTATAAGGGTGGGCCGAGCGCTACGCCTACGGTTACGGGCGGTAAAGTCTTTACTGTGAGCAAAAGCGGTAAGGTGTTTTGCCTCGATGCCAAAACGGGTGATGTGGTTTGGGAAAAGACCCTCGCTGTTGAACTTCCCACCTGGGGACTGGCTGGTTCGTGTGTTGTGATCGACGATATGGTTATCCTGAACGCCGGTACTAAGGGTATGGCATTGAGTATTAAGGACGGCAACATCATCTGGGAAAACGGTAAGGGGAAATCAGGTTACGCATCGGCGGTCCCTTATATTGCAAACGGGCAAAAGGCTGTGGCGTTATTTACCTCCGAGCATGTTGTTGGACTGGTTGCGGCAACGGGCAAGGAACTTTGGAGCTTTCCATGGAAAACCAAGCATGACGTTAATGCCGCCGACCCTGTGATCAGCGGCGACTTTGTATTTATCTCATCGGGATACGGGCATGGCTGTGCGTTACTGAAAGTTAGCGGCGGTGAAGTTGAAAAGCTGTGGGAAAACAAAAATATGCGCAGCCAGATGAGCGGGTCTGTTCTTCTGGACGGTCATCTTTATGGTGTCAATCAGAAAGAACTTACTTGCCTTGATCTTAAGACGGGGCAGGTTAAGTGGTCGGACGAAAGTATCGGTAACGGAAGCCTGATAGCTGCTGACGGTAAATTGATCGTTCTCAGCGAACAGGGCGAACTGAAGATCGCCGACGCTACGCCGGATGTGTTTGAACCGATCAGTACCATGAAAATTTTAACGCCTAAATGCTGGACCTCGCCGGTTCTTTCAAACGGCAGGATATTTGCCCGCGACCCTTCCGGCGATCTGGTCTGTGTCGAATTGAATGTTAAAGGCAAGAGCGAATCTTCAGCTCCTGCGCGAGAAGGGCGATCTTCCGGACGGAATCGGCGAGACCGAAGTAGCTGGTATGGAGATCTTAGCGAAGAAGAACAGGCTTGGATGAAAAATAGAAGGGAAAACCGAACTGAGGAAGAAAAGGCCGAAAGATCCAGAGGAAGGAAAAGTTGGCAAGACGCTTCCGAGCAGGAAAAAGAGCAGATGCGAGCCGATTGGCGCAAACGACGCGAAGCTCTGCTGAAGGAAATGCGCGAGGCACTTTCCAAGGGCGGTGAATGGCCGCAGTGGCATGGGGCGGGTAGGGATAATATTTCAAAGGATACCGGCTTGCTGAAAAAATGGCCTGATGGCGGGCCGAAGATGCTCTGGTCCTACGATCAATTAAGCGACGGATATGGCAGTGTCGCTATCGCCGGCGAAAAAATTTATGCGACGGGCAGTCATGATAAAAAGGATTATCTTACCTGTCTGGATATGGACGGTAATTTCAAATGGAAAAAGCCCTGCGGAAGGTCATGGGCAAAATCGTTTCCAGGGTCACGTACGACGCCAACGGTTGATGACGGTCTGGTGTATGTGATAAGCGGGATGTTGGATATAGCGTGTTTGGATGCGGAAAGCGGGCAGGAGAAATGGGCCGTTAAAGCCGGGGATAAGTTCAAGTCCAAATACGGTCGCTGGGGCTCGGCGGAATCGCCGCTTATCGTTGACGATAAAGTCATCTGCACGCCAAGCGGCGATGAGACTTGCATGGTCGCGTTTAACAAGAAGACGGGTGAGGTGGTTTGGACGACCAAAGGGCTGGGGCAATCAAATGAATACTGTTCGCCGATCTATATCGAAAGGGGCGGCAAAAAGATAATCGTGACTATTCTTAAAGAATCTATTCTCGGTGTAAATGCCGCAAATGGCGACATTCTCTGGCAGTACGCCTGCAGCGATTATCAACGAAAAGGCAAAAGAGGGGCCAACACGAGTACGCCGACTTACCATGACGGTGCTGTGTATTTTACGAGCGGCTACGATAGAGGTGATGCCAGATTCGATATTTCCGCGGACGGTATGAGCATAACCCAGAGCTGGAACGATTCTTCTTTAGATAACCATCATGGCGGCGTTGTGCTTGTCGATGGTTACCTTTACGGATCGAACTGGATCAGTAACAGTAAGGGCAACTGGTTATGCGTGGACTGGAATACGGGCAAGGTGATGTATGATGCCGAATGGGAAAATAAAGGGCCGATGACCTATGCCGATGGGATGCTGTACTGCTTCGATGAAAAGGACGGCAATTTCGCACTGGTCAAGGCGGATCCGTCGGCTTTTGAGGTTGTAAGTTCGTTTAAGGTGACGATGGGCGAGGGCAAGTTCTGGTCGCATCCGGTGGTCGCTGGCGGCAGGCTCTATGTTCGCCACGGCGGGGTGCTGATGGTCCATGATATTAAAGCAAACTAACACCCTTATAGGGTGATAAATTTTCGCGTTGAAATCCTATGTTTTGTTGTAAAGAAACTTAACCACGAACAAAATCGTATTTTTATGTAAATTGGTGTGGTATGAGCGGGGACGCGGCAAGTATAGTTTTGTGTCGGTGTGAGAAGTCTCAGGTTATCAGTGACGATGCCAGAG
>DRGS01000223.1 GCA_011053245.1 Phycisphaerales bacterium | reverse complement strand
AGAGCCTATCCGAATAACCCGGCACACCTGAATGTAATGACGGCACAGACAAGATGAAGCAGCGCCAGATAATTCGTCGGCTTCTTCTCCCACCGCGTCAAGATGCGGCGGAAGCGATTCATCCAACTGTGCGTCCGTTCCACAACCCAGCGTCGAGCTTTGAAGCCGGCCTGCCGCTTGATGGCTTGGGCTTCTTCGCCACGGGCCTTGACGTGGGCAGTGTACCCAAACTCCTTTATCAGATCACGCACCGAATCATAATCGTATCCCTTGTCCAAGCACATGCCCTGTGGCTTTCGCTTTGTCGCCTTGGGACGCTTGACCGGAATACTGAGAATCGTCGCCTCAACCATCTTGCTGTCGTGTCGGTTGGCACCGTCGACCGCCAGTCCGATTGGCACGCCGGACGCCTCGGCCAACACGCTCCGCTTCACGCCTTTTTTGGCTCGATCCGTAGGGTTGGGGCCCGTTTTTTCCCCTGCCTAGCGGGGCTTTGGTCATGGCGCCGTCCATCGATTGCCACGACCAGTCAATGCCCTTCAGTTCATCGTACTTCGCAAGGCCCTTGGCCCAGAACTTCACAAAAACGCCTGCCTTCGTCCATTCCTGGAATCGATCATGCGCCGTGCTGCTGGAGCAGATGCCCGTCGCGTTCAGGGCATTCCACTGGCAGCCGGTCCGCAACACAAAAAAGATGCCGTCCATGGCCTGACGATCCGGCACGCGCGGCCGGCCGCCGCCGAAACGATGGGTGTTCTTATGCTTGGGCAACAGCGGTTCAATCTCGTTCCAGAGTTCATCCGATACGCGATACTGGTTGTTCCGCTTACGTGTTCTCATTCCTGATCTCCTTCCAAGGCGTCCGTGCCTTGTTGGATATATCGGACGATCAGGGGTTATTCGGATAGGCTCTTAACATCAAAATTATCGTCATGAAGATGGACGTGGAGTGATCCGTTCAACACCACTGTATATTCATCAAACTCAGCTGTTTGACCGGGTTCCTTCCATCCGCTCGGGCTTCGCATGCGTGCGATGCTCACGGCTTCAGTCTTGCTGTTGACCAGACCGACAAATTCTTCGATTTGCTTCGGTGGCGTACCAGCAGCTTGAATTGTTGTGGGACTCTCAATTAGTGTTGCCATAAGCCTTTCCTTTGCCCAACGACGCGGGTGAGCTGCCGTTATGGAGCCCCAGCGGAATAGCGGTCAACTCCACTCGCTGGTTAGGAATTCCCTTATGTCCAGGCTCATGGATCTCAGCCCATCGCCAGTGATTTCAGTTCCCGGAAACGATGTAATATCTGTGTCCTTTCTGGCTTCCGAAGCTGCCCATCCTCATGGTTAGATTGTATGAACCGTGTTCCTTGAAGTATTCTTCCGCAGCGTATGGGACCTCGGACTTGGCTTCGTTTGCTTCCCCGAAAACGTACTTTATGGCAGGGGGAAAATAGGGGACAGTCACCTATTTCCTCTAACAATATTTAGTTCATTAATGTATGCAATGCCCTCTTTTCAGTAACCAATCCCTTAAAACCTTAAGCTAATTTCCAGGAATAAATTTATACGTAAGCACTTCCTGATTACCATTTTTCCATTTTTCATATGATTCAAGTTCAGTCGGATCAACGCTTCCGCTATGAAAAAGCTGAGGTTCCCAATGGTACCAATTATCTTGGGTTAATGGCATATGCTTTCGGCCATGCCACCTTTTGCCATTGACAATATCCAAGAGAGCGGGATTGGTTTCCTGCCGAGTAGACGTGAGTCGTCCGAAGTATAAGGATGGTATGACATCCTCGCCCGGTTCATCCTTAAACACATTGGTGTAGTAGCAGATATGAGTCGCATCAGAATCAACCGCAAGCACCTTGAGTACTTTATAGTCACCATCGGCTGACTTAAACCAATAGTATTCACCGGGTTGCGGCTCTTCACTCTGTTTGGATGTTGAGGAAGAATCAGAACACCCGACTATTACCATACAAAACCCCAGAAATAATGGCCCAAAAGCAGTTTTAACCATTTTGAGTTCCTTTGCACATAATAGACAGAAACGTTTTCTGTATCTCACCGAATAGCAACTATTATTGTGATAAGGCTGCTCAAAACAAGGGGAAATTATCCAATCATGACTACTCCGCAAACAACGCACCTTTAGCCATACCACCCGTCAAATAAAATTACCTAAAGTTGTTTTCTTAACAAAGGAGGACCTCCACCCTGAAGTTCATCGTATGGATAAGACATGAGCCAACAAATACCTGTTAAAGGGCAAACGTATTTACTTTCCCATGTTTCATTATCAACACTCACTTCTTTTAAATGTTCCGTTGTGTAATCTTCGGCCTCAACCCCTTCTAATTCATCTATTTCATTGCATTGGCATTTCATTTTATAATCCTCGTTGTAACGTTATTCAATTCAGATATTTTGTAGTTCGGAATCAGCTATTCTGAGGCTGTCAATATCGATAATTCCACCCAGCGTTTTGAATAGTTGGAAAATGGTTGCCGATAAGGGCAAATCATAGACCAAGGCCGAAATCTCCTCAAGTTTCATAAGTCCTTATTATTCAATAAGGACGGAATTTTGGGGAGGGACACTCCCAGCTAACTGGTTTCAATATAAAGTTCTAGCGTTCCAGATCAGCGGCGGCCATCGGCTGTATGCTGAAAGCGTCCTTGACCTTCCGGCTTCTAACGAAGCATAGCAGGACGATGGCGATCCCGATACGCATGATAACACCAACAACAAGGAAAACCTGAAGGAAAGAAAGTACATCGCCACCAGCCCCATCGTCAAATTGCGATGTGAGTCTGATGAATGACACCGCTTGCAGCATACCGTTCGACGCAGTGTTGAATACGAATATCCATGCAGTAATCTCTGCCAGAAACCGAGCCCAGGGCCTCAGTCGCAACATGCCTACACCGAATATGATGACACAAACGCCAATCATTAATAATATCGCCAGTTCTAGGGGCGGTGTCAGAAATGGACCGACAAGGTCAAGAACTGTATTGATAGCTTCGGGGTCATCTTGTGTGGCCAGGAACTCTGCAAGACGCATCGTAGTGACGAACGACTTTGTCCCATTGACGATCGTCGCAAGCCCAATTAGAATCCAAATCCATGCCAGCACAGTTACTCTTATCGGCCTTTCCTTGTCTGTCATGACCTCTCCGAACGAGTGATTATCTGGGATTTCCAAAGGAACATTGAATATTCTTACTTAGCTACGGTGCTACGCCTTGTCATTCTAGGCGTTTTTCTTGGCCTGAGGCAATGCTGGCTCATTGCCGCTACTTGGATGGCCTAAGGAATATCTCCATCCCCGGTGCTTCTGTCATCAACTGTTGTGATTCTACGCTGCCCTCTTTAGCTGAGTCAAGGCCGAATGATTTCGAGTCCAGATTCATAAGTTCTTATAAATCAACGTGAACGGAAATTTCGGGGGGGGCAGCTCTTAGCGTTCGGCCACCACTTGCCACATAGCGGTCAAGGCATTACGCAGCAGCAGGACCGCAGGCAGGTCCGTCTGACGTCGGCCATAATTCAGTCGGCCTATGACGTGTGGGAATCTCAGAACCCACAGTCGAGCCGAGTCAAGCAACAGTCAATGTTCCCGAAGATACATCCAGCCATGCGGGAACCTGGCGCACCGTCCTGAACCAGTATCTTTCGATGGCTTTGCCATGGATAATGGCAGTGTGGGTGGTGGGCGTGTGTGTTTTGAGTTTTCGTCTGCTGCTGGGGATCACCGGCGCTTATCGTTGGAGGTGGGGCATACCGCTGCTGTCGGCAGATTTGCAAAGGGTTCCCGCAAAACTGGGCGAACGACTCGGTCTGGCCAATTTCGCGCGAGTGTTCATCTCAAAGCTCGCAGCCGGAAGCGCCGTTGCAGTCGAGCATGATAATATCACCGCCAAGAAAGTCGTCGCTCGATACTGGCGATTCGCCCAGCGATATTACGTCCGCCACGACGGCCAAGCACAGATTGGTCACGACGCCACGTTGTTTAAAAAAATTACATTGGGCGTCACGGTTTCAGATCACCACCGGAAAAGTTTATCCAGAACCTAAGGGTTATAAAAAACTAGGGTTTTGGGAAAAGGTGTTTTACTCCATCAAGTCCTTTGTATATGGTTGGATTGGCCCGATGGTTAATTCCCTTATGCAAATATTCACTATGATGAAGCATAACAACAATATCATTTGGCTTAAAGCACCTCAGGGTTTTCACGTACTCATTTGAAGTCATTCTGGTACTTTCATTAAAGTAGTATACGCCGCCATCAATATTTTCCAAAAAGTAGTAAAATGCAGCTTTCTGCCTGAGGCCAAGGTTTTCCCATAACTCGGGTTTAAATTTTCCGCGAAACTTGAATATATCTGTAGTATGATACCCCTCTATAGTTCTACCGTGTGCAGTAAGAGTTTTGATTTTAAATTTTTTATTTATAAAAGAGAGATTTTTTTTGAATGCTTTTCGTGATTGTGCAATGTTTCCTTTAAAGTCGGCTACCTCTTCGTATTGATAGCCTATTTCCTGCCCTTTAATACGGGCTATCTTTTTGATAAAGGAATTCGTTTCATTGTTTTCAAAATGGTAGAGTCTTGGATTAAATGTACATTGAATGTTATATTTCCTGTTGGCTTGAGCTATCTCTAAAGCGGTATTCAGGAAGGGCGCATCAATATCTATTACATATACTACCCTAACTTTATCCGGTAATCGCAAAAGACCTTTAACTTCAAGATCAACCGCTGTTGTTAAATTAACCACGCTATATTTCGGTTTGGAAAATTCCTGAAGCTCTTTCGCATATTCCTTTTTGTCAAGGTAGTCAATTTCCTTTAGCCATGGTGTATATGGCCATTTGGGTACTACAATCTCCTTATTTTCAGTCATAAAAGGCCCTTTGCAGTTAATTTGAAAAACTATTCTTATTATAAAGAATCAGGCTTTTCATTCTAATTCGTAAGTAAGTATTAATTGAAAATTCATTTCAGATATGCATTTTCCACCTTTTCAACGGCGGTGAGAATATCGTCGATTTCTCTTTGTCCGTAGTTCTCGTGCATGTAGATATTAAAGTGCGTGTCGCCCACTTTTATTACGTTGTCGATTTTGAACTGCGGTTCCCTGGGGCCTTTGTAATCCGAGCAGTTCCACGGAAAGCCGCTTGTCCCGAAGACGGCTTTGTTTATGAACCATGGAACTTCGCAGAAAATGTGGCGATAGCTTTCAGTTACAGGTATTCCCTCAGCAGTCAACGCATCGCAGAAGGTTTTTTTGTCTACGCTAATTGCATCGATATCGAGCTTCAGTCGCAGGAACCAATATACGCATTCGCTATCAGGTGTTTGCCAACCCAGCGAGACGGCTTTTAGCTTCGTCAGACCTTCCTTGATTGTCTTGCCGACCTTGCGACGATTAGCGATAATGCCGGGCAGCTTTTTTAATTGCACGATGCCAATGGCAGCTGATAGGTCATTCTGATTGCAGTTAAGCCCGGCTACCACGTTACCGGCGGGGTTTTCGATATTGAACGGCTTGCCGCGATCGGCGAACCGTCGCGCCTGCCAGTGCAGTTT
>DRGS01000222.1 GCA_011053245.1 Phycisphaerales bacterium | reverse complement strand
GTTTAAATCAGGTCGAGACTACGCTTTTGCTTTTGCTGCTGCTCTTTGTGCTGATTCTACTGTGTTGAAGAGCAGCATTGTGATGGTCATTGGGCCTACTCCGCCTGGGACGGGGGTTATGAAGCTTGCTTTTTCTTTTATTGCTTCAAAGTCTACGTCGCCTACGAGCCTGTATCCTCTTTTCTTCGTAGCGTCTTCAACGCGGTTAACGCCAACGTCGATTACTACTGCGCCGTCTTTGACCATGTCGGCTGTGACGGTGTTGGGATAGCCGGAAGCGGCGATGATGATATCAGCTCGCTTGCAATGGGCGGCAAGGTCCTTGGTCCGTGTGTGACAGACTGTAACAGTTGCGTTACCTGTGTCGCTTTTCTGGATGAGCATGTTGGCGACGGGTTTGCCTACGATATTGCTGCGGCCGACTATAACGACTTCGGCGCCTTCGATCTTGATATTGTTCCGCATTAGAAGCTGGATGATGCCATGGGGCGTACACGGTAAAAACGCGTCTTCGCCGACGACCATCTTGCCGACATTAATCGGGTGGAAGCCATCGACATCCTTATCAGGGTCGATATTCAGCAGCACCTGACTCTCATCGAGATGTTTGGGCAGGGGGAGCTGTACGAGGATGCCGTTGATCTTCGGATCCTTATTAAGCTTATCTACCAGCGCCATCAGGTCTTCCTGCGAAGTGTCCGCGGCCAAGCGGTTATCATTGGAAAATATCCCGATGTCCTCGCAAGCCCTTTCTTTGGCTGTGACATAAGACTTCGAAGCCGGATCCTCGCCGACCAGCACAACGGCCAGGCCGGGTACGATGCCATCTTCTTTCATTTTTGCTACTTTATCTTTAAGCTCAGCCCGCATATCGGCGGCTACCTGCTTACCATCAATAACTTTCGCTGTCATAATTTCTCCTGTACTCTAAAACAGTCCCTTAACTTTTCCAGTTTCTACATCTACATCGATCCTGCGGTATGCCGGATTTGAAGCGGTTCCGGGCATTAGCCTGATACCGCCTGCGATAGGCACGATGAAGCCGGCGCCTTTGTAAACCAATATGTCACGGATCGGAAGCGTCCAGCCCTTGGGTCTGTTCTTCAGCTCCGGATCGTGTGAAAGGCTCAGGTGCGTCTTGACCATACATGTCCCGAGTGTCTTTGAGATCGGATCGGCTTCGAGGGCCTTGGCTTTTTCGAGTGCCTCATCGGTATAAGTTACACCGTCGGCTCCGTAAACTTCCTTTGCGATAAGCTCGATACGCTCGCGGAGCGGGGTTTCAAGATCGTAGAGGAACTTGAACTCGTTCTTTTCTTCGCAAGCCTGCATGACCGCTTCTGCCAACTCTATCGCACCGTCGCCGCCCTTTAGCCAATGTTCCGAAAGCGCCGCAAGTGCCCCATTAGCTACTGCGATCTTACGAACCGCGTCGATCTCGGCGGGGGTATCGGTATAGAAGCTGTTGATGCAAACGACCGGACGGACGCCGGATTTCTTGACGGTTTCGATATGAGCGATGAGATTGTCACAGCCCTTTTCGACTAACGCAACGTTTTCCTCTGTGTATTCCTTCGCGAGCGGTGCGCCCGGTTTGACTGCTGGGCCGCCGCCGTGCATCTTAAGCGCTCGAATGGTTGCTACGAGAACAATTGCATCGGGTTTGATGCCGGACATACGACATTTGAGGTTCCAGAACTTTTCGAAACCGATGTCGGCTCCGAATCCGCTTTCGGTAACGAGGTAATCACTTAGCTTGGTTCCGATGCGGTCTGCGATGATGGAACTTTGGCCGATAGCGATATTGGCGAATGGTCCTGCGTGGACAAATACCGGCTGACCTTCGATAGTCTGCATAAGCGTAGGATTCAAGGCTTCGACCATCCATGCGGTCATTGCGCCGGCGACATCGAGATCTTCGGTCGTTACGTCGTTGCCTTTTTTATCAAGAGCTACTACGATCTTGCCCATACGCTCTCGCATATCTTTGAGATCCTTCGCCACTGCGAGGATCGCCATAACTTCGCTGGAAACTGTGATCGCAAAGCCGGAGTCCATTTCGTAACCGTCCATCTTGCCGCCCATGCCGATGCGGATGTTACGCAATGCCTGTGCACAGAAGTCCATGACCCATTTCATCTGGACCTGTTCCGGATCGATGTCCAGTCGCTTAAGATCGCTCTTAGCTAATCTTGCGTCGTCATAATTATTCTCATGCTGCATTCTCGAAGTAAGGGCGACCATCGCGAGGTTGTGTGCGTTGTTGATAGAATCGATATCGCCGGTGAGCCTGATGGAAAAAGGCGTAAGCGGTATGCACTGTGCAAGTCCGCCGCCTGCGGCTGAGCCTTTGATATTGAATGTCGGTCCGCCGGAGGGCTGGCGGATAGCGCCGACAACCTTCTTGCCGAGTTTGCCCAAGCCCTGGATCAGGCCGATAGCTGTCGTTGTCTTGCCTTCGCCGAGCGGGGTCGGTGTGATAGCCGTTACGTCGATGTACTTGCCGGAAGGGGCATTTTTTAGACGTTCGAGTACCTTCATATAGTCAACCTTGGCCAGTTGACGGCCCATCGGCAGCAGTTCATCTTCGGTGATGCCCATGTCGGCTGCGAGCTTCTTTATGGGTATCAGATTTTCTTCGGCGGCCTCTGCGACCTCCCAGTCCTCCATTTTCGTTGGGTCCAATTTTGCCATAACTTTCTTGCTCCTTAAACAGTTTCTAATTCTTTTCGGATTTTATTTTTAGAGTTTACCGTTCTCTTCCACAATTACTTGCAATTAACGATACTAACAGTCTGGTAATATCAGCAATTACAAGTGTACAATTCTATGGGAAAGGTATGATATAAGCAAGGGGTAATTCAGGTACGCAAAAATTTATGAGTTTATTAGGGTGTATGCCCTGAGAACCTCGGCCAGTGCCCATGCCTGAGCGAAACATCCTTTGGGTTCCTGCGGCTGGTCGCCGTCAAAAATCTCCGAAATACTGCCGATACAGCCGCTTTCGTTTATGTGCAGCAGCAGGGGACGCAGGTATCGCATCGCTTTGCGTTTGCTTTCTTTGCTGAAGTCGTTGGTCCGGAGGTAGGCTTCTATGAACGGGCCGATCAGGTGCGGCCATACCGTTCCCTGGTGATATGCCCGGTCGCGTGACATCTGGTCGCCTTCGTATCTGCCTATGTATCTCGAGTCGTCGGGCGAGAGGGTTCTTAGGCCGTAGGGTGTTCGCAAGGCTCGTTCTACTGTGCCGACGACGCAGCGTTTCTGGCCCTGTGAAAGCGGCGAATCGGCTAATGCAATGGCGTATATCTGGTTTGGACGCAGGCTGGCATCAATGGTGCCGTCGGGCAGGATGCAGTCGTTGAGGTAGCCTTTTTCTTCGTTCCAGAAAAGCTCTGCGAAACTTTGGCCGGCTTTATCGGCTTTGGTACGGTAATTTTTTTCTTCGTGTTCGTCTTTGCCTTTGTAGAAGTCCGCGAGTCTGCAAAGATTGCTATACCATAGTGCGTTTATCTCAACGGTCTTGCCGTACCGTGGCGTAAACGCTACCCCGCCGCATTTTGCATCCATCCATGTCAGTTGGGTATCTTCGTCGCCGCCTGTGATAAGTCCGTCGTCATCTGCGCGGATCCCGAAACGTGTGCCGGTTTCGTAGGTTCCGATGATCCAGCGTATGGCTGGGAGTAATATTACGGTGAAAGTTTGCATGTCGCCGCTTAATCGAAGGTATTCAAAGGCTGCGTGGACGAACCACATTGATGCGTCGATGCTGTTGTAATGGGCGACGCCGCTGTAGTCGTCGAACCTGTTGGGGATCATTCCCTTGTCGGCTGCGGCTGCGAAAGTGGCCAGTACGCTTGCGGCGGTTTCGAATCTGCCCGTGGACAGGAGCAGGCCGGGTAGCGAAATGAAAGTATCCCTGCCCCAGTCGAGAAACCATGGGTATCCGGCGAGTATGGTTGCGGTATCTTCGCCGCCGATGTTTCGCTCGACGACAAATTGTCCGGCTGCCGAATATAGGTTCAGCAGAAGCGGGTCGTCGATAAATGTATTGTCGGTAAGTTCGCGTTCGCGGAGCATGAGGCTGTCGAGAATGGTTTCGAGGTCGAAGTCGAGAGCCATCTCTTCTGCGCCGTATTGGGTCAGGCTTGCCCAAAGGACGACTTTGCAGGGCGAGTAGATAGTGGTTTTGAAAGTCCCCGGCGACCAGAGATCCTCGAAATGGTCCTGTTGACGCTGATATTCCTTGCGGTACATAAAATTGTGCCACCATTGCTCGTCCCACTCGAATCGCATGTCTTCGCTTTTTAGCAGAAGCTGGCCGCATTCTCTCTGTCGGCTGGTGATGGCGAGGGCATCGTTTTGCCACTCGGCGTCCATCTGGACGGTTGACTTTTGCAGGGCATGAAAATCGCGCATTGCTGCGAATGGCCGGACGGAGAAGTCAAACTCTTTGCAGACCCGCTCGAAATCATAGACGATGGCAATGGCGTCGGTGTCTGGGAGTAGGTATATGGATTTGGTGAGTTTGACGCCGCCGAGGTCGTAATCGAAATGTACCCCTATGTCGCGACGGAACTGGTTGATATACTTGTAGCCCTGGGGAGCGATATCGTTGTCAAACTCGAAACTTGCAAGTTCGACGGTTTCGTTGTCAAGGTTGATCGATTCAAGACAGTTGGAAAGTGCGGTGACGCGGTTGGCCGGTGGAGTAAGCGCACCTGTTAACAGCCCGTGGTACCTGCGTGTATTGCACCCTGCGACGGTACCGCTGGCGAAACCGCCGCGACTATTGGTGAGGATCCACTCTTTGGCCAGTATATCGTCGATGCCAAGTTCAGAGACGTCAACCTTGCCGAGTTCGCCACTGATGTTTTTCTTTGACGTAGCAGTCACGTTTTTCTCCGTATCTCCATTGTCCCCATAAAGGTGATCTCTAAATCTATACCGCAGCTACCGCTTCGTCACTTGTTTTACATCTGCGTTTAAGATCGCTGAGTATGTTCATATAGTTTATGTAGCCGTCATAGGGCGAGTCGTAGGGGCTGAAGTATTTGTGGACGTCGCCATCGGAGCAGTATTTCGTACACATATAATAGAAGTGGTCGGACGTTTGCAGCCTTCGCCAGTCGGCTTTGAGATGCTCGTTTTGCGCTTCCTTGACCAACTCTTCTATTCTATATATCTCGTGCAGTGCATTTGACTGCATCGCGTTGCCGAGCCATGCGCTAATATCCCTTTCGGTGTCGGCCCAGCTTATTATGTGCGGGACGTCAACGGTGTCCATAACCGGGTAAGCGTCAATGACCTCACTCGGCGTTTTGAAGTCGTTGTCGGGGTTTTTCAGGACCTCTTCGGGCAGATGCGACATAAAGTCGAATATGCCGGTATCGCTCCACTGATGCTCCCCGAAAGTTTCGTAGTCCATGAAAAGGTTGACTACATTACCGCAGCCGTTTATTTGGTTTATCCAATGACCGAACTTATCGGCCATCAGGGGGTACTCTTTCCAGTCGCGATTTGAAAATCTAAACGCAATATCGTCACTGAGTTTGTAATTTTTCAGCAGAAGTTTTAGATGATCACAGTTTGGTGGTTGATAAACAAAATTAGGGTTCCTGTGACCCAATATGTGGTCGGCTCCTTCTGTTATTATCGCGTCGAAATTGCCGGTGTCCTCTATTGCTTTCGCGAGATCGTTGTTATAGATCAACTCTGTGTTACGAAATACTCTCGGCTTAACGCCGAAAAGATAGTTTACCTGCTCTACATGCTTTTCGACCTGCTCAATGAACTCATCCCGCGAATAGAGGAAGCTTAGGCTGTGATAATATGTTTCGGCCAGAAATTCCACACATCCGGTCTCTGCGAGTGCGTCGAAAGTACTCATTACTTCCGGGCAATATTTGTGGAACTGCTCCAGCAACACGCCAGTCAGACTAAAGGCCACCTTAAACCGTCCGTCGAATCGCTTTATAACGTCAAGCAACATGCGATTGGCCGGCAGATAGCATTTGTTTGCGACCTTGCGGCAGATGGTCGAATTTTTGAACTCGTCGAAGTAAACAGGCGACTTATCAAAGACTGTGTAATGTCTCAGACGAAACGGCTGATGTACCTGAAAATAAAAACATACTGACGGCATAGTATTCCTCCATAAAATTTATGCACCTATTAAAACGTCGGAGTACACTTTCGCGCACTTTTCGGCGGAGTCTTTCCACTTAAGTTTTCTCACTTCAAAATTGCCATGTTCACGAAGCGTCATCTGGAGCGGCGGGTACTTTAGCACTGCAACGATCTTGTTGGCGATCTCGTCGGTGTCCCAGAAATCGACTTTCAAAGCGTGAGTAAGCACCTCGGCGACTCCGCTCTGTTTGCTTATCAGAACCGGGACATCGTGATTGAGCGCTTCCAGAGGCGCAATTCCGAATGGTTCGGAGACTGAAGGCATCACATAAAGGTCCGCCATTTCGTACACTTTTGCCACATCCTTGCCTCGCAAAAATCCCGTAAACAGAACCTTGTGCCCTATTCCCATTTCAGCGGCCATTTCAATCGTTCGCCGCATCATATCGCCGGAACCTACCATGACGAATTTTACATTGTCAATTAGTTTGAGTACCTTTTTCGCTGCCGCCAGGAAATACTCCGGACCCTTTTGCATTGTGATCCGTCCCAGGAAAAGAACTATCTTTTCGTCTTTCTTTATGCCTGTTTGGTTGCTGTTGAGAGTTGTTTCCGAACCGCGTTCGACGCCGTTATGTACCACCTCCACCTTTTCACCAATGATGCCGTAACGGCTGATGATGATACTACGAGTAAGGTGGCTTACCGCTATTATCTTATCGGCAAGGTGCATCCCTTTGCGTTCAATGTCGTATATCGCCTGGTTGACGTTCTCGCCGCTGCGGTCGAATTCCGTTGAGTGAACATGGACGACTAACGGTTTGCCGGTGACCGCCGCAATCGCAATCCCGGCCGGGTACGTCATCCAGTCATGGGCGTGAATGACATCAAAATCCTCATTCATTGCAAGCCGTACAGATGCTCCGGCGTAACGGTGGACCTCTGCGAACATGTCATGGCAGTAGTGCTGAAAATCATCGTATACACCTTCGGTTTCGTAAGTTTCGAATCCTTCGCCCATTGAAAGGCGTTTCTGTCTGATCAACTCTTCGTACTGCTTCTGGTAATACTCCGGACGTGCGTATGGTTCCAGCAGTGATGCTATCTCGCGGAACTTTACATTCTTGAGCTCTTCGAATTCAAGCAGGGTGTTCTCTTCGTCGATGATCATACTGGCACTGGCATTGCTCGGAGAGAGCAGCTTGACATGCGTTGAATACTCGGATTGAACCGGCTTGGGGAGGGCAAAGACAACTTCCATGCCGAGGTCGCTCATGGCCTTGGTCAACCCATAACAGGCTGTGCCAAGACCGCCGCTGATAAAAGGCGGAAACTCCCAACCAAGCATAAAGACCTTCATGTCTTGCCCCTGGAAACGATAAGCCCGTCCCTGGCCAATAACTTTAGTAGCACCTCAATCGAATTGACAGACGAGGTCGCCGTTCCTTGCGTTAATGATGCCGCATCCTGCAGCATGTGGATTATAAACCCGTTTATGCTGTTGGGTCTACATAAATATCGGAAAAAATCACAATTTTCTGTAAAATTTTGATTTTAATATCAAATATATGTATTTTATGAGACGTTTTTGGGTCAAAGTTGACATTTCAAGGCTTTTACTATACCAAATACAAATGAGCCGTTCCCGGTTGCCCGGAAAACGGCTCATTATATACTCGTTCGTCAGGGAACTATTAAAAAGTTCCTATCGCCAGCGGCAATGCCACCAAAGTCGATTAAATATCCTGAGGCTTGAGCGTTTTGCGTTTGTTAGCTTTTGTGCGCTTGCCTGCGGCATCAATTGTTGCGTAGACCGCGTCACTGAGTGCGCCAATCGCATCTGCTGACATCATCAGCTTTTTCGACTTGACGTATGCCTTGACCTTGCTTGCTACTACCAGAACATCTTTTCCTGCTGCTTTCTTCTTGGCTTTTTTCTTAGCCATAATACTGACCTCCATGTTAAATAAAGTTCCATTAATACAGCGGATAAAATTCCGCTAAACGACTGTTTCGACGTATTCTGCGCATAAAGAAAACTCTTTGCAACAAAAAAAACAAATTTTTTCATAAAATTTTTGTGCCCACAGACGGTATAACCCGAACATTCATCAAATTCACACCCCAATTAACCGTTCTAAGCGGTCAGAATGTCGCTTTTCTGCCTTTTTACGTTAATTGGTCCGTAGCTTTTGACGATGAAAATATCAAGTTTGAATGTATTGCTATTTCTTAAATGTTGATGGAGAAGAAAAATGACGACCCGTAAAAAGAGGAGAACCACTTCAAATACTACTTCAGATACCACTTTAAAGGAATTCGTAACCGTTGCTTTTGCCGAGGACCAGGATCTGGCAAAGCAATACAAGAAACTGCTTAACGACAGTGAGATACCGGCTGCGATCAAGACTCAGCCGGATCCGAAGACGACTTTCCCCGGGATCGCGGTTCTGGTTCCCGAGGATCATCTTGACGAGGCTCATCAGTTGATTGAATCGCAGGGTTCAAACGACAGTTTCTACGACCTTGCCTTTGATGACAGTGGATATGACGAAGACGATCTCGATGCGGATCTCTACGAGTAGACAATTTGGTTGCCGTATTATTTTATAAAATGACTTTCATAGAGAGTGAACGATAATGACTGAAAAAAACGAAGATTCATTCGATAGTTTTATGGAAAAAAGACAGGATGTTGTTAACAGACGTTTAGGCCTTGACAGACGCAGAGGCCCAGGCCGCAGAAGGAGCGAAGAACGCAAAGCCGCTGAAGAAGGTGAAATGACAGATGAGCAGTTCACATTTCTCATGGCTATCGACCGTTATAAGAAAGAGAACCAGAGACCATTTCCCACATGGACAGAGGTGCTTGAGATCATAAAGGCATTAGGCTATCGCCTGGTCGCCGAGCCTCAATCGCTTCAGTCGTTCAAGAAAGAAACCCAGCCGGTATGATCTAACGCAGCCGATTGCAGATACGCACAACATCGGCCATTTGCCCTGCATCGTGGACACGCACTACCGCAGCTCCTTGCATCACCGCAGCCGCTACCGTCCCAGCCGTCCCGAACAGTCGTTTCTCAGGGGCCTCCTTGCCGGTTATCTCACCGATGAAACGTTTCCTGCTGGTACCGATCAGGACTTTGTAACCGGTATCGACGAACTTTGCGATGTTACGCATAAGCTCAATGTTATGCTCGGTCGTCTTTCCGAATCCGATACCAGGATCGATGAATATTCGCTCCTTGACGATGCCTTGCTGTTGGGCATACTCTGCCCGCTTAACCAGATATGCCAGTACCTCGGCGACTACATCTGTATACTTTGGTTCGGCTTGCATCGTTTCGGGGCTGCCCTGCATGTGCATCAGTACTACGGGAACCTCTTTTTCGGCAGCCAGTTTCGCCATGTCGCCGTCAGCAAGTGCGGTTACGTCGTTTATCATATTCGCCCCGGCTTTGATCGCGGCGGCGGCAACTTGGGGCTGGCGAGTATCGATGCTTATCGCAATATCGTCGAGATATTTATTCCTGCGGAGCTTTGCTATTACCGGTATCGCTCTTTCGATCTGTGCTTGGGTCGTTACCGGCTTGGATCCCGGCCTTGTCGATTCCGGGCCGATATCTATTATCGCCGCTCCCTCTGTGGCCATTTGAGTTGCATGGTTGACCGCTGTGTCAATATCCTGTCTCTTATACACATCT
>DRGS01000221.1 GCA_011053245.1 Phycisphaerales bacterium | reverse complement strand
GGTCATAGACCTTCTTCCGCAGCAACATCATCAGCAACCTCCGGCACCGTAGCCCCAAGGCTTACCGCCATATTCCGCACCATCTGGTGCTTATCGTACATAACCGTACGGTCCAGAACCCTCTTAAAACTATCTCCATAGGACTTGTTCAGCAAATACAGCGCCATCATTCGCACCGGCCATTGCTTGTGGTTCAAATTCTCAGAAACCGCCTTTGTAAGGTCATATTCCAGCGGAACAGGAAATTGCACCATTTCCCACATGGTATGCGCCCGAACTTCCCAACTGCCATCTTCCAGCCCCTTGCGAATCGCACTTTTAAGCAGCGACGGTTCAATCGACACATGACGGTATAGCGGATCCGATCCATTCATCGCATAATACTCCATCAGCAGACCCGCAAAGAAAGTCGACATACGGACCTTTTGCCCGTTTTTGCCCGTGGACAGTATATCCAGACGCTGAATGAGATTCCGCTGCGTAACAACCTCGCCTTTACGCCTGGCGACGGCCTTGAGCGGCCCAAAATTCGGCAACGAACTCTTCACAACACCAATGTCATCCGCTATCGGGTCCAGGTACACCGTAAATTCTATCTCAAGAGAAGCCTGAGGATAACTGCGCAATATCTTCAGCAGAGGACCCGTCATCAGATCAAGCGGTATCGACGCAAAATAACCCGGCCTGACAGGCTCGCTTAAACGTACCCGCTGCCGGATCAATCCCGGAAAATACGCCTTGATATCCCCTTTGACCTCTGCGTCAACCTGAATATTACCCTTAAACAAACTCGTATCGGAAATTATCAACGGACCCTTGGATTTGTTCTTTATCACTAACATACCTTCGAAATCACCACCATAAGAAAAATCCGAACCGGCAAGCCCAAGCTTAGCCGACATCAACCTGTCCATCTCATTAAAACGAGGCACTAATCTCTGGTCGAATTCGCCCCTAAGCGCCTGCATTAATAGATCGGGTGAGAAATCTGCAATATACTCGGAACCATTTTCGCCAAGTAAACGACGCCCAACATCCGCAGCCAGCGAACCGCTGTCCATACCCACTGCCTGCTTAAGAGCGGCGATACCAATGGACTTATTACCTTCCTCTAACAAAATTATACCTAATGTAAGCGCGGCGATCTGATTGTTGTTTCGTAATTCGGTGACAAGATCCCGGGCGAGATCATGTTGTCCGTTCATCACAAGCGCATACGCCAGGATCGCATTAACAGAGGGTAAGTCAGAATTCCTCGAATACGCACGATTGGCCCACGCAAGTGCCTTATCCTTCATAGGCAAAGCAAGGCTGTAAAACCATGCTACCTGCTCGGCAGGAACATTACCGGGCACATAACCCGACGATAACATATCTTCGGCCCTTTGACCGGCGGCGAT
Organism: Phycisphaerales bacterium; assembly: GCA_011053245.1. The sequence goes on along the minus strand of DRGS01000221.1, from coordinate 1,490 downwards.
CGCCTCTCTCTTCGTTTGGCCGCTGACCTTCTCCGACGCCTTAGCCGCGACACCCTCCAGAATAAGATCGAAACTTCCCTGCCTTCGTACGCTTGCGGCGATCTCAAGGCACTTTATCGATCCGCGCCTCGTGTTGTAATTCGATATGATCCACGGAAGATATAAAGAAGCCGGCAATGGCCGCTCCGAATAAAGATATCGCCAAAGCTGCGAACAATACTCATAAGAGTCACTCGCCATTTCATAAAGACCCAGCTTGGCAACATAATTCGCAAAAGCCAAACCAGCGTCGATATTCATCGGATTCGCTTCTATCGCAAGTCGAAGATCCTGTACAAATAATAGCGGAGGAATATCTTCGCCGGAATCACGCTTAAGCTCGACAAGTTTGCTAAAGGCCAACCTGTTATAAGGATTGGAGTCAAAGGCATGCATGAGATAATTCATTGCTCCATCGGTATCGGCCTTCTCCGCTAACAGCAACGCCATCTGAGTAGCAAGCTCGGAACTGAGCGCAGCGTTCTTGTCTCCGACGGCCTGTAGCAACTGCCCCAAAGCTTGCTCACGCGCCTGGCGAGAATCCTGACTGTTGAGCAAATGTCGAACCGCGTTACTTGCAACCTCAAGATCGCTGCCGCCGTCAACGTACTCCTTGAACGCCCAGAACAATTGCCTTTGATCGCCCCGCCCGATCTTGGGCATAATACGCAGAATATCCGCATACACATATTCGGCTCTCGGATCCAGCGTAAACACGCCACTTAGAAATGCCGTCGCCTCATCAAGGCTCCGTTTGATAGCATCGTCTCCCATGTAAAGCTCATAAGCCAACTTATGAAAGTTCTGCGCCGTAAGCTGCGAAACCAACTCCTCACCCTGACTGCCTCGCCCGACCCCACTCGCAGCGCCAAGGCACAATAACATCACGCCCAAGGCTATATAGACTCTTCCGTTCGTCATCAACATTGATCCTGCTTAGACTCCGGCACCGCACCTTCCCGGCACAATGCACCAAAATAACCACACGCCCGTATGATACGCCCAACTACTGTTGCGACTAAATGTGATAGCTGAAACTAAAGATCCGCGGGTTCGCCAATCTCTTGTAGTCAGCAACTTCCATCCTTATCGCTGTGTCATGGCTGCCTGCCTGGAAAACAATATGCTCGCAGCTTTCCAGCGACCGGTCCATAAACGTCAGCAAACCATACATCTCGCCAAATGGCGGCTCTGCTCCTAATGCGACATCGGGAAAGAGCTTTGCCATTTCGCTCTCATCCGCAAGCTCGACATCATCAACGCCCAACTGACCCTTCAGGGCATCGAGATCAACCTTGCAGCATGCCGGAAGAACGCACAAATAATGCTCTCCCTCGACCCGGATCAAAACAGGCTTAGCAACCTGCATCCCCGGAACATGCTCCTCTGCCGCCATTTGCTGAGCGGTAAATGTAGGCCGATGCTGCGTAACTTCATACACAGCCTGCGTC
>DRGS01000220.1 GCA_011053245.1 Phycisphaerales bacterium | reverse complement strand
GATAAGACACTTGTTGTCGATACTCTGCTTCTGCCTCGAAAACTGACGCTTCATCTTACTCGAAGCCAGTTCCTCTATCGGCGTCTCCATGATATTGCCGATCCGCCACTGCTCTTCGACAAAGAAATCGCAGCAGAAGACATCGCCGTTATGCTCGACAACGATATAGTCGCTGCACTTGTGCTGAAAGGTACACTCCGTTTGGCCCTGTCCAACGCAATATGAAAGGAGCGAGTCAAATGTTCTTACGCTCAGTTTTGTGATGCCATGTTCGACCCATCGGTCAAATATCCTGCACAGAAATTCGCCGTACTGCCGGGGCGTTATGCTAAAGTCCGTAACATCGCCGGTTTCCGGATCGGGTTCGACGCACTGAACGAATTGCAGGAACCTGATCTTCTGCTCCATGAAAAAATCAAATATCTCATCCGGGTGCCCTACGTTATGATCGCTAAGCAGTACGAGTATATTGAACTCTACCTTGTTCTGCTTGCACCTTTCGATAGACGCCATCACCCTGTCAAACGTGCCCTTACCGGAAAAGTCCATGCGATGATGATTATGAAACTTCTCCGGGCCATCCAGGCTTATCCCCACAAGGAACTTATACTCATGGAGAAACTTACACCACTGATCGTCAAGAAGTATCCCGTTAGTCTGCAGTGCATTGGTAACCACCTGGCCATCTTCGCCGTATTTCCGCTGAAGCTCGACAACCCTCTTAAAGAAGTCAAGCCCCATCAGTGTAGGTTCGCCCCCTTGCCACGCAAAACTGCTGTTAGGGAAACGAAGGGGGAGATAACTGCTGACGAGTTTTTCGAGTACCTCATCGCTCATCCGGTGCCTGGACCCGCCGAAAAGCGAACTCTTACAGGCATAAAAACAATAGCTGCAATTGATATTACAGTCCGGTCCGCTCGGTTTGATCAATAAAGTAAAGGGACGCACAATAAAACCCCGCCTGCTTTTTGCCGTCAATCGATACCATCGAGAATTTGCGAGTAGAACTCAAGATACTTATCTTTATCTTCGGTCTTTCTTATTGCGATCGCCGCACGCGGATGGCGGTTCAATATCCCGGTGATCGCGTAAGGTATCATGTAACCCCATTCGATCTCATCCCGCATCGGTATCATGTAATCCTGAATGACCTTGAGAACCGGCTCTAATGAAAATTTCGGATTCTTCAGAAAGCCCATAAGAAGCTCAAGCGGACAATTGCCCGCGCCGCGGCCGATACCGTACAGCGAACCGTCTATGAGGTTGCAATCTTTTCGAATAGCTTCAATGGTATTAGCGAAAGCCAACTGCTGGTTGTTATGACAGTGGATACCGATACGTTTGCCGGGAAGATGGTCCTGGTAAAGTTTTACCATGTGGTGGATCTCTTCGCTGAAGAAATTGCCATAGCTGTCAACTACATAAACCGTCTCGGTGGGACACTTGGCAAGCTGATCGAGTGCTTCAATCAGTTCAAACTCACCCTCTGCCGATATCGCCATGACATTGACCGTTGTTTCGTACCCGAGGTCATGGCAGCGATTCACCATAGAGATCGCCTTGTCAATATCTTTCGCGTACGAGGCGACCCTGATCATATCGACAGGGCTTTCATCGACCGGCACAAACTCCTGCTCGGCGACGCGGTGGGCATCTACCATAATACTGATCTTCACGTCGGATTCGATGCCGTCAATGACCTGGCGGATCTTTTCATCGTCGCAATACTTCCAGGCGCCAAATTCCTCCGGAGGAGCGTACTTCCTGCTGGAACGATAGCCCATTTCAACATAGTCGATACCGGCTTCGGTAAGCGATTTGTAAACCGCACGGACAAATTCGTCGGTGAAGTGGTGATTATTTATCAACCCGCCATCGCGGATAGTGCAATCCAAAACCTTAATTTCTTCTCTGTACATTTCTCACTCCTGAATTGCGTAGTACCTTACCACGCTAAAAAAGTTTATCTATGGCCTTTTCGACCGTTTCTTTCGCGACCTCATGTGCCCACTGTCCCTTTCGGCAAAACGCCGAACCCATATTTTCGAGCAGGACGAATAGGGGCCACTGGTTGACCGCCTTCTTATCATGTTTGATCAATTCTATTAGATTTTGCCTCTCAAGTCCAGAGGGTATTTTAATCGGCATAGATAACCGCCCTAACAGGGCCTTTACGCGGGTTTCGCGGTCGTCATCGACCAGACCTATCTCCTTTTCGATGAGAATTGCCCCTATTATCCCGATGCCTACGGATTCGCCGTGCAAAAGTTCAAATTGCGATGCCGACTCGACGGCGTGGCCGATAGTGTGGCCGTAATTGAGAATGCGACGCTTATTCTGTTCGGTCGGATCCTCTTCGACTACCGAAGCCTTGATTGAACAGTTTTTTACGGCCATCTGCTCAAGCACCGATTCATCCCGGTCCAATATCGCCTGCAAATTATCTTCCAGAAAGCCGAAGTAATCGCTGTCGGCAATGAGAGCATGTTTAACGGATTCGATCAGACCGGCTCTGTAAACCCTGTCATCGAGGGTTTTCAGTGTAGAAACATCTATGTGCACCGCCGCCGGCTGCCAGAAGGCTCCGAAGGCATTCTTGCTAACACTTGAATCGACGCCGGTCTTGCCGCCAACGGACGAATCCGCTTGTGCTACGGGTGTGGTCGGGATCTGAACGACTGGCACTCCCCGCTTGAAGATCGCCGCTGCGAATCCCGCAATATCCCCGACCGTTCCGCCGCCAAGGGCAATGACCACACTGTCTCTTCCGAGTTTGGCCTTTTCCATGGTCTCAACTATCGAAACAACGGTATCTATTGTCTTGGATATCTCACCGGCTGGGTCGATCACGAACACAGGGGCGTCGTTGCCTGCCAGAAGCGTTTCGAGATGGCCTGCTTTTACGACATTCGAATCGGTTACGACGAATTTGCCGCTCGCGGCGAACTTTTCTTCCAGTTCAGCCCATACTGCGCAAAGCGTCCCCGTCCCGATAGAGATCGGGTAGCTTCTCTCTTCAATCGCAGGTATTTTTACATTTATCCGGCTCATCGTGAATTCCCGAAAGACCTTCAAAAAATGTTAATAAGTAATAACACTGTGGATGTCATAACCCTGTAGTTTTTCACGTCCGCCCAGACTGGCAAGTTCGATCAGGAACGTAAGGGCATGGATCTCGGCACCAAGTTTCTCCATTAGCTTGCACGCCGCCGCCATTGTCCCGCCAGTCGCCAGAAGGTCATCCACCATCAGAACCTTTTCGCCGGGCTTTATCGAGTCGCTATGGACCTCGACCGTATCGCTGCCATATTCCAGCTCGTATGTAACCGAATCGGTCTTGTAGGGAAGTTTGCCGGGCTTTCTGACGGGTATGAAACCGGCATTGAGAGCCTTGGCCACTGCGGACCCGAAAATAAATCCCCTCGCCTCAACCGCGGCGACATGCTGAATGCCCGCTTTGGCAAACGGCACCGTCAGGGCGTCGATCGCACCGGCAAGAGCGTCCCTGTCGCTGAGCAGCGGCGTAATATCCTTGAATAATATCCCCTTTTTGGGAAAATCCGGCACATCACGGATATAATCTGTAAGACAGATCGTATTTTCTGACATTTCGACAATCCCTTTATTATTAACGCGAATCTAACATAACCGGAGCAGTATACACTATTTGTAATGCAAAAGAAAGTATTTATACGGAAGTGGATTTTGGGCGATCATCACGGAAAAATAGGGGATTTATCAAGAAATTTTGTCCTGATTCTTGGTTTTCATACCCTTTATCAAGTGGTCCATCGCCAGGATGGGGTGTTTTGTCATCATTTTCGGACCGGCGAAACGCATTACTTTTTGCACGCGGTCACGGAATTCGGGTTTGTAACAGTGGACCTGGCATTTCGAGCATGGCCCCTTGTCAGGACCGAACGGGCAGTTATCCAGACGCTTATTGGCGTATTCAAGCAGATCGGTGCACTCCGGGCATAAATGGTTGTCCCCAAGGCAGTGGTAATGGCGGCAATAGATATCGATCATTGCGGCGATGGTCTTTTTTTCCCTTTGCATTGTCTTAGAGGCCTTGCTCATGGAAGCGATTATATTGCACACCTGTCCCAATTACAAGCAGTCAAACGCCGGATGATTATTGATCTTCGCTCAGCAGGTTTATTGCGGTATCGGTCAGGGCGTTCGCCTGCGCCACGACAAAGGAATCCGCATCATCTGACATGCTGGCTAATATCAGCGACATCATTGACATTGCAGAGTCGACCGATTCGAGCATGGACTCAGCCGCCATCAGTACCGTACTTTGGACATCGAGGGCAAGCGACGTCGATTCGACAACGCCTGCTTTTACGACAAGATAATCGTCGTGGTCATCGATCTCACCAAGGGCAGCGATAGCAGCGGCAATAGCCCCCTCCGCGTCAGCAGTTACATCTATCGAATCCAGCCCCAAACCGGCGGATGTCATGTCGGCGGTATCGACAGTTATAGTTGATCCATTTCCGAGATCGTAAGTAGCATTCGGCGAATCGTCGATGAGAAAGTGAGTTTCGCCGGGGTTGCCGTGAGCCAAATCGTCTATCGCAAGTATGAGTGCCTCGATCTCGACCTGTGCGTCGGCTGTATACTCGGAACTAAAGTTGCCGCTTGCCGCATCTTCGGCTAACTGTTTTATGCGTTCAACCTTTTCATTGATGGTCTTAAGGTCGCTGCGATTGGTCTGAATATCGCTGGTCGCCTCGTCGAGCGTCTCTTTCTTTTCAGAGTTTTCGGCTAAGGCCTTTCGTACCACGATTTCGGAATCGGATTTGCCGGTGTAAGTGTCTGCTTGGGCGAAGAGTATTTTCGACGGCATATTCGATATCGCACTGACCATTCCATTATAAATGGTGTTGAGTGAAGCATCTGTATTAATCATACTCATCTTAATTCACACTTCCTGATAAAAAAATTCGACATTTTAATGTTTCATACAATTACAGCGTAAGAAACAATTTCAAAAACGCCAAATCGGGACCCATAAAAAAATTTCGCAAAGAACGCAAACAACTGTCAAAAAAAGAGTTATATCCCGCCCAGTCCGACGAACACACGATATTATCGGACAAAGGGCCAATAAAAAAATTATCGTGTTAATGGTGAAAAAAACCGAAGAGCCACCCCTGCCTGTCATGAGCATAGAGGCTGTTACGCAATTATTTATCAAAAATATCGGTCAAAAATGTTGCGTTTCGTCCTGTCTGAGTTTATAATGCCATGAGTTGATATTTTAGGAGATACGATTTATGGCATTGAAACTTCCAAAGCGGCATCAAGGGGTTCTGT
>DRGS01000219.1 GCA_011053245.1 Phycisphaerales bacterium | reverse complement strand
GCACCGTTAATAAGATTTCGAATGATCCGTGCGTTTTCAGGTATTACCGTACTAAAAGCATCGTCCTGAGCGCGAACGGATGCCACACCGTGTGCTACCGGACAAACGCCGCATATACGCTGAGTAATGTGCTGCGCGTCGCGGGGATCTCTGCCGATAAGGATCTTCTCAAATCCACGAAACAGACCGCCCATGCTCTTGACGTTAACAACCTGCTGAGCGCCGCCTACACGATCGATCTCAACATCAATCTTTAAATGCCCCTCGATGCGGGTAATCGGGTCGAATGCTGCTGTTATTTTCATCAATATATCCTTTAATATAGAAAGCTTTTCAGCGTACTAAACGTATTTATTCAGATATTCATTTCCCTTAAACAGGAGGGTCAGGGTAAAAATCACCGCCGGGAAAATTCGGTTCAACGCAACCGAAACACATCCCGTTACTATCTACACACCAGTTGGCCCGCATGTATTGATCGGAACTCCATACTGGTATCGGTCCTTTGTTCCATCCGCGAAGCGGACAATCCGCATGAGTACCCGGACCTCTGCACCCAAGATCCTCGAGACATTTGCAATCTTCGCCGAAAGTCGTAGCTTTCAGGGTGCCATAGTTGTCTGGATTTCGCGGACAGTTTTCATGCACGTCGGTGATATACAGAGCAGTTGGTCTCTTATACTCATCCAACTCCGGCAGAGTTGCTTGCCCGGCAAGCACCAGGATCAGTTGAACGACAACCCATGCAACCCAGTCGGGATGTGCGGGACAGCCGGGAATATTTATGATAATAGGGCCGGTAACGCCGCCTGCTGTCAGTGCATCTGGAACGCTGATTACGCCGGTTGGATTTGGGGGTGCTGCGGGAATGCCTCCAAACGATGCACAGGTTCCAACGCTTAGAACCGCCAGCGCATTTGCGCCAAGCTCTAATACCGTTTCATGGTAAGTCTTCTCTACTCCGTTGACCGTCATGACACGGCAGGCCTTTCCACCGAAAGCTGTCGGAACACCACCTTCGCAAACAAGGACGTAACCGCCCTTTCGTTTTGCCTGCTCGGCCATTGTAACAGCTGTATCACCGGCAGATGCCATTACTACCGTATGGTAAGCGAGATTGATGTTCTCAAGAAGGACATCCTTGGTATCTCTGTGGCCGACAACGGGAGCATCTAAGAATAGATTAAGGAATGAAACAGAGTCACCCTGGCATCCGCTGCCGTGAAGCCAGATCACCGTCGGAGCACCATCGCTTTCCAGTGCCGCTTTTAGCTGTCTTAGTGTTGCTTCATTAAGTCCGAGCGCAGTGGCACAGACTGTACAATATTGGAAAAACTCACGTCGAGAAATACGCATTACATCACTCCACATGTCGTCAATAAATGCTTGCTGACAACGGCGTTTCTGCTATTGTTACCCCTGTAAACATCTACCCTCCGGCTTGCGAACAGTCTTTGCACGATCCGACTTACCTAACGGCTACAGGACATATTCTTCTCTCGTTTACAATTCTACCAGATTCACCATAACGTGTCAAGCATTTTCTTTTTTTTTTGAAACAGTTCCTCTATAAATTGGTGGGGATGCACGGTTTTTGTAATACTACGGGCCTTTATGGCATTATAAAGCCGGATTTTCTCTGAAGCAAGGCAGTTATTCAGAGATCCCAAGAGAAATTAACACAAAAACAGCTTTATACGAAGTATGAATAATCAATGCGCTTAGCGTCTAAATGCCATATAGTTCATAGTAGTCATGTAACAGTAATCTTTTAAGCATGGAGGCTATTATGAATGTCGAACCCCACCACACAACAGAGGAACTTCGAACACTTTATCGCACAGAAAAGAATGCAAGGCTTGCTCAGAGAATACACGGGGTATATCTGGCAAGCAAAGGGTTAACCTGTCCTGAGATCATGGCTATCATGACAGCTGCCCGTCGTACGATTCAGCAGTGGGTACATAAGTATAACGAACAAGGAATTGTCGAACTGAAAAATAAGCCGCGTCCCGGAACACCCACTAAACTACCCCGTAAAAAAGAACTTAAATTTCAGAGACGCATTGCAGCCGGGCCAACTAAAGCCGATGGTGTTTCTGTTCTCAATGGCCCCGTGATTCGGCGGATTCTGGAACGTGAGTTTGGTGTCCTGTATTCCAGACAGGGATTGTACGACCTCCTTCATCGACTGGGATATTCATGCCTTTGCCCTCGTCCACAACATGAAAACGCCAATCCTCAGTTACAGGAAGAATTTAAAAAAACTTCATCGAGACGCTGGATACGGTCCAATCAGAGCATCCCGGCAAAAAAGTAGAAGTATGGTTTCAGGATGAAGCCCGGTTTGGTCAACAAGGCACAATAACAAGGGTATGGGCATTGCGTGGTTCACGGCCCCGGGCAGTGCGACAGACAAAATACGAATAGGTTATATGTTATCGGTGCCGTTTGTCCACAGACAGGCCAGAGCGTTGGGCTGTTATCACCAACGATTAACACCGATATGATGAATGCCTTTTTTGAACAGTTTACCGCCGAAGTTTCTCCTGACATTCACGTTGTAATGGTATGGGATCAAGCTGGCTTCCATACCTCGAAGAAGTTGAAAGTGCCGGAAAATGTAACGATTATACCTTTGCCGCCATATTCGCCAGAACTCAATCCTGTTGAGAATCTTTGGCATTATTTGCGGAGCCATTATTGGGCCAACAGAATTTACGCCAATTATGATGCACTTCGTTATGCTGCGATTGAGGCCTGGCACGACTCGGTTCTTAATCCAACGATCATTCAATCGGTCTGCCGTGCTCCCTATGCCGAGCGCATTAATTAATCGGGATTGGTATTAGAGGGGCTTTTTCAACACCCCCCTCGGGAGCCTTTAGTTTACCTCTTCACTATTTATTTTCCGCTTCATAAAGACGGCGACAATTGCAGGTTGAATTCCTGTTGAGCACCGAGATAGTATTGATCCAGGACAGGCGAATAGGTTTTGACTTCAACCGTCTCTTTGTCGGTCTTGAAGGTATAGATACGCAAATATCCCTGGCCGCCTTCTGGAAGCATTTGATAATTACACAGCATTTGGTGGACTTCATTTCCGTGGTCTCCGGTACTTGTTAACAGGGCCGCGCCGTCATTTAAGACATGGCCGTTTAAGGTCATAATAAAATTAGGATATTTCTTCACAAGCTTATCCCAGAGTTCCTGTCCGTCATTCGTTCCGCCCGCTAAAGATGAGGTGCCATAAGAGTGCGGATTCCAGAGTTGTGAACTTCCCTTTGTCGCCCAGTCATGACGAGTTTCATCAAAATACATATAGGCATGTGTAGTCAAAATCACGTGATGATTCGGATGGGCAACAACAACAATCTCGGCCCAGGCGACCACTGGATCCCGGGGTCCCCATTCCAAGGCCAGAACAAGAAAATCTTCACCGTTAGCAGTAAACGTATGCCATGAGCTATCTGTTTTTACCGTAGCATCGGGTTCTATGTAAAAACCTCCGATACTCGACTGTGTCGCGTATGGGGTACCTGTACCAAAATACGGAGGCGTATCCGTACTGGAATTGAGAAACAATGTCGTGCGATCAGAGGCAACGAAGCCATAGTCGTGATTGCCAAGTGCCAGAGCATAAGGAACTTGACCATCAAGAATGCTGATCGCGGCCTTTGCGTTATCCCATTGCTCTGTAAATCGGTTTGAATTCACTATATCTCCAAGGTGGAGGACATATTTGATATTCAGGGTATCGACGTTATCTTTGATCCATTGCGTTTGTGCAATAAAATGCTGCGGATAAGCTTGTGTATAATATTGAGTATCCGGTAGAACGATGATAGAAAACTCCTTAGTCTATGGATTAATATGCCACGGGTCCTGTCAAGCTCACATCACTCATCCATTTGGCCGCAAAAGCTGCCATGTCAGATAAATCAATAATGCAG
>DRGS01000218.1 GCA_011053245.1 Phycisphaerales bacterium | reverse complement strand
TAAGGCTGAGACATACCGGCGATGAAACGAGTTCCCAACGCCTTTGCCAGTTGATTCGATCCCGATTTCACCCCCGTCGGGCATCGAACCGATCAGGCCGGAGAGAAGATGTTCCGCGTCCACCCAAAACGCTAGTTCGGAACAGTGTATTGCATTGAGCGTGTCCCCTCGGGCAAATGCCCTGGCACCCGCCGTTCCGATATAGAACCAAGACCCGGTTTCTTTAAAGTTAATCTCAGCCTGGGACAGTCTGTCCGTTTCAAGCACAAGCTCTATATCGTCCGACGGCGAGCGCAGGTTTTCGATAATGAACTTTGCCCGGCGCAACAAGCGCTTTGTTGCTCCTTCTTCGTGACTAATAACCACCGCCCGGAAGTTCTTCCGAGTCATACACAGGGCTGTGAACCGGGCTAGATAGTATGTTGAAATCCCAAGCTGCCGAGCCTTCGGGATGATATCGCGTCCGGTCAATTCCGTATCGAGCCGAGCCTGAACCGCATTGAGCTTGAAATCAACCGGTTCGCCTTGTTTGTTCGGAATCCGAAACATGGACTCAATGATGGCCCGTTCTGGACTGGGCTGTCCGTTAGGCATGGATTATCGATGCCCTCCGGCAGAATCGGGCATTGGCATCCAGTGTGTTATACCTGGAAGAACTATCCCCTTCGCATCTTTCCACAAATCGTATACGAAAACTGCTTGTTGGACTTCGGTATAAAAATCGTCGCAAACCAAGACCCGGACTCTATCCTCCGGAAAAACCTTACTACAGCTTATCCATTCCATTTTTTGTCTCCCGTTTGAACCTAGATTCTAATTTTTTCGGAAATAGACGGTCGCATTAATTGTGCCTGACGATTGAATTACTTTTACTGACAATCCAGTTTCCATTACAATCGGAGGATAGTTGCTCGTTACGTCCGTTGTGGCCGTGAAATCCCGGCTGAGAATCGGTGTCCCGGTAACTGTCAGGGCGTCGTATATTTCGATGGTGAGCGTTGCCGTGTCAAAATACCCATCAAATCCCATGAATATACAGGGACCACCTGCTAAATCGGAATTACTGGATGCCGTTGTATAGTTCTTATATTGTGATCGTATGCTTTGCATCAGGTTCAGGTCCTTCTTGGTTTATGTTGAATTGGATTAAAATATGTTTCGCCAGCTCCGTTGCCGAGACTTTGTTAACAACGTTGTCGGTCGTGGGTTCGGGTTGGTAAATGAGTTTGATAAACGACTCGGCCGCCCGTAGACGAATACCGGCCTCAGGATGTTTAAGCGCATCGGCTATCACCTCGGTGGCTTTGACATGTAAACCCCGAAGCCGGTCTGAAATTGCAAGATAGAATTGAGCCGCATAGGCTATACCAAGTGGGGAGTTAAGGGTTGCATTTAGGTTTCCTAATGTCATTCCCGACAGGCGACAAGTTTCAACCTTGGTGCAACCCCCAAGATGAAGATTCATTGCCCAGAGGCGTTTGCGGGTCAATCGATGAAATACACCGTCTATTTCGGCCCCAGTTAGGCCGAGATCAGTTTCGGTTTCGGGAAGGCGATATTGGACTAAATCAATTTCTTCTCCGAATAACTCACCCGTTTCATCCTCCACCTTTACGTTTCCAATCGGCACCAGCTCCAGATTCTGTTTGGCCCTCTCCTTTGGCAGCGTCCGTTTTGGTTTCCTTTTCGTCCCGGCCATCGATAATGTTCTCGTTGAGTTTTCGAAAGAACTCCGTCATTCGCATTCGTTGAAAGAGAACGTCCTGTTCGGTTTTTGGGGGACTAGGCATGGCGAATGCCTGAGTTGGGCCACTTAACTGTCGCTGGGCCTAGTGTGCCCCCATACACAAGTTCCCCCGTCCCATTTGCCTCAGGTGGGGTAATATCACTCGATCCCATGATTGCCACCGCCTGAAGCTCGTCCCACAATCTCGCCTTTCGGATCATTTCTTTCAGTTCCTCCAACGGGACTTCGATGGACGTAGCAATAACTACCCCAGCCATCGTTACATCGTTTACATTAGCCATTTGATTTATCTCCGCTCCAAAGCCTTTTCCAGGCCGCGCTCTTCATTGGAATATTTATTACCCTACGATCTTTCAACCGCCGAGTTCGTCCTCCGCCCACTGTCATATACCAAAGATGTTCGTTTGCAGCCTCTTCTACCTCTTCCAATGAATCCCAGAGCGCCGCTTTCTTTCCGAACTCGGTCAACTCGCCGAGACTATATTCCCGACAATTACAGATTTTCATTCCTTGCTTCTCTCCTCGCTCGGCGTTTACGCCGTCCTGGACCGTTCGATTCTCTTCCGTCGCTGCTATCCTTCCCCATTGTGGCCTATTGGTATGGAAATTGCAAGGAAAAAAGGAGCTAATTTGAAATTTAATTAACCGTCCGATCCAGGCACGGCCAAGGCCACTTAAATGTCCGCTTTTAGGGCGGTCGTTATCTATTGGTTTGATTAGCTTTTTCGGGTTTTTAATACTAAACCGCCCTACTAAATGTCCGTAATAAAGTCCGCTTTGCTTGTGTCACACGCGAAGGTTGGGTTTTTATTTTTTGCTAAAACGAGCCTTGATACGTATAACATACCCCCCATCCCCCCCTTTTTTGTCTGAGGCGGGTGGCACGGAGGTTGCAGGGGTGCAAGAAGCGGGCCAAGGTGAGCAGGTAGGGTGAATGGTATGGAAGTTGCAAGCAAGCAAGGATCATGCCATGGGGAAGGATAGCAGCGACGGAAGAGAATCGAACGGTCCAGGACGGCGTAAACGCCGAGCGAGGAGAGAAGCAAGGAATGAAAATCTG
>DRGS01000217.1 GCA_011053245.1 Phycisphaerales bacterium | reverse complement strand
TATATTCTATTCGTTTTTCGGCTCGGAGACTTCCGATGAGAAATTTGCAGCTTTTTTCAGGGCAGGCGACGATCTCAACGGCGTCGGCACCGGCATCGAGAATCTTCAGGATGTATGGCACCTCGATCTTGCTGCTGCACGGCATCATAATGGCGCGGACGGTTATATCGGCAGCTTTCTGCGACCAGTCGCAGGCTTTTGCTTCATCACAGAGGCCATGCTGACAGTAAAGCAGTACCACTTCCTGACCATTACCGGCTTTGTCTGACTTCTTACTCATACACGCCTTTCGTACTCAAATACAATATTTCTACAGGTTTTCAGGTAACTTGACGCGTACGTCGACCCTACTCTCCCCTGCCCTGACTATAGACAAACACAATGCCAAGAGTGCATTATAGGCGCAATCACTTATTTTACAAGAAGCCACATTCTGCCGAGCAGCATCTGCCCCTGAACCAAATACAATATTTATGTATTATTTCCAAATATACCTACAAATATGACTCAAACTATGTTTGATAATTTCAATAAATTTAACATCAGGTGTGTTTGCTGACACCACTAAGTTTTTATGGCAACCTCTTGTGTGACAATGGGATACGTCAATAATTCACCGTCTGAAAGTTCTATAATTATGTAGTATCACGCATTTTCAGCAGTTTTGCCGCGTCTTTTGCGAAGTAGGTTATTATGATATCCGCACCTGCCCTTTTAAATGATATCAGTGTCTCCATGATCGTTTCATCTCTGTCGATCAGGCCCGCAGCGGCAGCGGCGTTTAACATCATGAACTCGCCGGAGACATTATAGGCAGCCAGCGGCAAGTCGAAACTCTGCTTTGCGCGGCAGATTATGTCCAGATACGGCAAAGCGGGTTTTACCATTATTATGTCTGCGCCTTCTTCAACGTCAAAGGCCATCTCGCGGATGGCTTCGTCGGCATTGCCGGGGTCCATCTGATAGCTTTTGCGATCGCCGGATGACGGTGCGCTGTGTGCGGCGTCCCTGAAGGGGCCATAGTAAGCCGAAGCGTATTTGGCTGAGTACGCCATGATAGCGGTTTCGGTAAGATCTTCGTTATCCAGAGCCGAACGTATGACGCCTATCCGTCCGTCCATCATATCCGAAGGGGCGACTATGTCCGCACCGGCTTTGGCGTGGGTAAGGGCCATTTTCGCCAACAACTCACACGTCGGGTCGTTATCGATCCTGCCGTTTTCTATGACGCCGCAATGTCCGTGGTCCGTATATGCGCAAAGGCATACGTCGGTGATAACCAGCAGATCAGGGGCAGTCTTTTTTATCTGTCTGATGGCTTCGGGAACGGGACCGGCGGGATCCCAAGCCTGGGAGCCGGTAGCGTCCTTTTTATCCGGCAGGCCAAAGAGCAAAACAGCAGGGATGCCAAGGGCGGCAACTTCGGCAGCTTCTTTAGCGATAAGATCGGGGGAAAGATGAAAACAGCCGCTCATAGACTCGATGGGGTTCTTTACGCCTGTGCCTGGACATGTAAAGAGCGGATAGACAAGGTCGTCTACGGAAAGATGAGCCTGTCGCACGAGTCGCCGCATTGTAGCATTCGTACGAAGCCTTCTTAGTCTTGTAGTTGGATAGAACATTGATACTCTCCAATTATATAGTCTGGTCGGATTTTTTAGACAGTCTGCATTATACCGCAGTTTTGGATGCAAGCAAAGGTTTATCTGTCAAGGGCAGGGTAAACCTGAATGTAGTGCCGCAGCCTTGCTGACTTTCCGCCCATATTCTGCCGCCATGTCTTTCAACTATTTGTTTGGCGATGGACAGACCAAGGCCGGTGCCGTCCCTTTCGATCTTTCTTGCGTTGCTTGCCCGGAAAAATTCATCGAAAACCTTAGAGATGTCCTCCAGAGGAATTCCGATACCTGTATCTGAAATAGCGATCTCAACAAAGTCTTTTGTTGCGGTGATTTTTAGTTCGATCTTACCGTCTGGAGGTGTGTACTTGATAGCGTTCAGCATGAGATTGGTTATCATCTCCTCGACAGAGAACGAGTTTCCATAAATATTGTATCTTTCCGACGAATGATTATAACTGACTGTTATCGACTTGCTTTCGGCTCTTTGCTTTATGGCGGTCATTGTATTTTCTATGGTAACGCCAAGAGGGAAATATTCTTTTTCCAGCTCATGGGTCAACCGCATTTTTGTAAGTTTTAGCAGTGTCCTTACGAAAGTGACAAGTTTTTTGGTCCTTTCCAGAGCCCGTCCGACAAACTCGGCCTGTTTGTCATTCAACTGGCCGGTTATACCGTCGTTGACAACGTCCAGAGAGCCTTGTATTGCCGCCAGGTGTCCCTTTATATCGTGGGTGACTCTGGCTACATATTCGTCCTTGATCTTATCCTTCTCCTTGAGCAGTATATTTGCCTGCCAGTAAGCGGCCTCCTGTTTTCTCAGTTGGCTTGTGATCGAGGTGGTCATGTATATCACAAGGTACAGTGTCGTGATCAGTGCGGTCAGAACACCGGCGACGTAATAACCGTTATTGAAAGAGCTGCCTTCAATAAAACCGTTGAGATAATAATGCCCAACGATGCCTCTATATTCCAGCAGGGCCAGCAGGGTAAGCAGGATCGTAGCAAGTGTTGCCTGAAAGTAACTTTCGCGGGCCGACAAGAGGATACTGGCTAATATCATATGAAAAACAAAATAAATGATAAAAGGATTTTCAATACCCCCGGCAAAATGCAGCAGAACCGTCAAAATGACCATATCCACTGACATCTGAAAATTCACTATTCGCGTTACCATCGTCCTGTGCATCCGAAGGTCGCCTTTGTCGCAATAACGCAGCAAAAGAAAAACGACGGAGTTGTATCCGACAAGCAATGCCGCAATAGAATAAATAGCCGCTTCTTGCAACTGTATAGCCAGGATCTTATCGGCAACAAAGGTTGCAATAATGACGCCCAATGCGGCTATCCATCTAAGTCTGACCAACCAATAGGCCCGCCTGACGAGCCTGACATCTTGCGGCAACTGCTCCATCTTATACCAATCACAATTATAAAACGCGACTTTGTTCGCGGCCTAAACTTCTCTACGAAAATATTTTACGATTTCCAACGCGGAAAGTTATTACCCTATAAGAATATTATGCATTCTTCGATAGAATCTTTTCTACCTCAGCCAGTAGAGTTTGCGGTTCTACAGGCTTGTCGAGAAAACCATCGACAGGCAGCCAATCAGGATCGCCAGCGGTGGTTTTGAATTCTATGCCCGTTTTGCCCTCCACGGCGGTGAGCATGAGGATCGGTATGTCCTTAACCTCCGGATCCTGTTTGACCTCACGAGCCAGCTCAAATCCGTCCTGCCAGGCTTCCATCATTACGTCCAGGATGAGAAGATCCGGTTTTTCGGCGGTTAGTTTTTCCTTGCCTTCGGATTTGTTGGATGCGACAGATACTTCATAATCCTGGCTTTCCAGAATTGCCTGAAGAGCGATGGTGATATCGGCATCGTCATCGACGACCAATATTCTTGCCTTTGCCATGATATTCCCCTGTAAAAATAATCCCTGTTTGCTAAATAGAACGAATAATGCCCTTACACATATCACTTAACCGCAGAGAAGTCAAGTTTTAAAATAGGCCATTATCCCAATGTTTACCGATCGTTCTTAAGATCAACCGTAAGTCGGACTGTCCTCGGCAAAACAGTTTGGCCAGATGGCCAGATTTGAGCTGTCTGGGGGGGGGATTTGGCCCTTTGGGTAACCGGATGAGCCAAAAACAATATTTGCAATAAAATACACCCTGTTATTCAGGGAACCCGGTAAAATATTCTTTTGTTTTGAGATGGATTTGGGTATATTCCAGTCGGTCAGCGTTATGATGAACTTTATATTGAAATAACATTTAAGGGCTTCTGAATATGTACAAGTTTCAAACAAAGATATGTATGCACCAGACCGATGCCGGCGGTGTTGTATTTTTTTCCAATTATTTCGTCCTTGCCCACCTTTGCTACGAAGCATGGCTGGACGAAAACATCTCCATCGCCGACATCATAGCAGAAAAGAACCTCTTAATGCCCATCGTTCACGCCGGCGCCGATTACCGCCAGTCGCTATGCCTGTCGGAAGATATCTCCATCGAAATGACACCCGGCAAAACAACAAGGACAACTTTCCAACTGGACTACTCCATCTTCAACGCAGACGGTGACATCGCCGCCGAAATAACGACGATCCACGCCTGCCTCGATGAAACGAAACGCAAATCGACACGCTTGCCGGAGTTCCTGAAAGAAATGCTAACCGTCCTGGACGCTGAGTAATAGCAGTATTATTTGTTTAATTCGGCTGCGTATCTGGCGAAGGCCTCGCGGTCGGGCTTTAGCGAGTTTTCCGCAATATCCGGCCATGCGTAGAATGCTACGGGAATCTTAAATTTCTCAATATGCCTGCCCAGCTCATTTCTCATGCCCTTTTCATCTAACGTCTGATCCGCTCTCATCTTCACAAATGCAACCGACCTGTAACCGTAAGTAGTATCTGCGACCGGTACGACCACAGCCTGGAGGGCACCTGACATATTCGCAATTGCCCTTTCGATCTCTTCGGGAAAAATATTCTCACCGCCCGAGACGATCATCAAATCTTTCCTGCCGGTAACATACAAATTGCCGTCATCATCCATCCGCCCCATGTCACCGGTATGAAAATACCCTTGAGCATCGACAGGCAAGTCTGCGGAACCGCCGCTTACATAACCCTTAAATAGAGTCTTGCCCTTAACGAGTATCTCTCCACAAGCGGATACTTTCAACTCACGATATTTCAGCAGCCTTCCGGAAGTACCCTTAAATTTCCCTGCATCTCCATATCCAGTCGTTGTTATTTGCGAAGCCATCTCGGTAGAACCATAAGTCGTATAAACAGGCAATCCTCTTGATATGGATTCTTTAATAAGCCCTGCCGGCACGGACGAACCGCCGACGAGGATGCCTTTAGCATTTTGCAGCTTATCAATACACTTTTCATTTCCCAGCAATTGCGACAGTTGCACCGGCACAAGAGAAATATGCGTAAAGTTGAATTCCTCTACTGCTTCAACAACAGATTCGTCCGGACGTGGAAACACGATAGTACCGCCGTGTAACAAGCTTCGCATCAGCAGTGAAAAACCGCTTATGTGATACATCGGTAGCGTCATCAGCCACCGGTCATTCTTCTCAAACGGCATATTCCGATCAGCGCCGGCTGCACTGAAATAATGATTGGATAGAGTATGCAGAACACCGCGCGGGCTACCTGAACTGCCGGATGTAAATATTATGCTCGCGTCCGCTTCGAGATTAAGGTTCAAGCTGTCAAACTCAGGCGGAGTAATTTCATTCCCCTCGAAATCCACAAAATCATCAATCCGGTCAACCTTTGCATTTATGTCTACGCTGGAAAATTTCGAGGACACAAAAACCCTTTGGCAATTAACTGCCTCCAAAGCGCAACGCAACTTTTCCGCCGGATAGCGACTGCTAAGCGGTACTACCACCGCCCCTATCCGCCAGCAAGCCAGAACAAACACCACAACCTCTGCGGTATTTTCGCTAAGCACCGCAACCGGCGCGCCCGCAACGATCCCGCTTTCAAGCAACTTCTCCGCTGTCGTATTGATATTATCTAACATAAATCCAACAGGTCCTCTCGCACACTCCCGCGACTCTTCAAAACGTCCGCCAGTTTAATGCTGCCATTCGTTACGCTTACAGGATCAACGAGTAGGTCATCTCCAAGCCACTCGAAAGTACCTATGCCATGCGCAATATCACTCAGCCCCATCTTCGCCGCAAAGAGGGCGAAACTGCAAAGCGTAAGCGAACTCTGAAAGGTACAGCTTATAACCGGCTTGATCCCATTTTCTTTTGCAAACCTTATAAACTCAGCCGTTCGGTCAAATCCCCCGAGCAAAGAAGGCTTCAAGATAAACGCACCCACATGACTTAGATCATTTCCAATATCGCATCCGCATTCGACAAGTGTTTCATCAAGAGCGATCGGCAAACCCGTCTGCTCGAAAAACGCCCCATGGTCCTTTATATCTCCCACAGGTTCTTCAACATACTCAATACCATCGGTTCCAACCTCGCGGCAAAACGCGACTGCCTGCCCAATATCCCATGACCTGTTAGCATCCAGACGTAAAGCCGCTTTCTCTTCGACTGCATTCTTCAACTCTCGTATCATTTCAATATCTTTTGCGACATCGCCCCTGCCGACCTTTACCTTTATCGACTTGTATCCGGCATCGACCAATTTGGCCGCATCGGAAACTATGCTGCCCCCGCCCGGGACAAGTAAACTGTTCACAAGAACATTCTTCTTTTCCATTCCGGCAAACGCATCTTTCCCCTGGCCATACATATCCCACATCGCCATTTCAACAGCCAACCTGACAGAACCGCTCAGCCCTTTCGGTAATAATTCGTCAAACGCTCCGGTAAAGTCAAAAACACCATCGCCCACATCCAACCCGACGATCTTACTTTTCAGGTCGCTAAGCTGGCAAATAACCTCATCAAGACTCTCCGGATGCAAACCTTCAAGAGGCGCAGCTTCACCGTAACCAACGAACCTCTCTTCACTGCGAAGAATAAGCACCGCACCTTTCCGGCGGGTAATTGTATTTCCCTTGATCGTGATCGGCCTGGCTAATGGCAAGTCGTACAGCTTAATTTTACAATCTACTATCTTCATAATATCCACCCCACCGAAAACAGCACGCAGAAGATCGCCAGCAACTTCCCCGTATCTGCCAGAAGTTCATTGAGCACCGCTGCATCCGGTCCGGAAAGAAATGTTCGTATCGAACGCCCCGCCGGAACAAGTGTAAGCAAAGAGATCAGACACATATAATGCCCGCCAGCGCAGACACACAGGATCACCGGAATAAGACAAGCGCCGGCGATACAGGATATATATTCGATGATGGTAAATCGATATCCGAATCTCACCGCAAGCGTCCTTTTGCCGACTGTCCTGTCGGTATGCACATCCCTGAAATTATTCACCACCAGTATCGCAGTTGCCAAAAGCCCCGGTGCCAAACCTGCCAGGATCACAGTAGCCTTGATCGAATCCGTTTGCAAAAAGTATGTCCCGCCCACCGCGACCGGCCCGAAAAAGACAAGCACAAATACCTCGCCAAGCCCGATATACCCCAGCGGGTACGGCCCCCCGGTATACAGAATACCGCAGAGTATCGACACGATACCGATAACGGCGATAGCGATACCGCCTGTGTAAACAAGATAGCATCCCAGTATCAGCGCAGCCAGAAATGTAACAATGAACGCCCGTTTCATCTCATCGGGTGTAACCAAACCGGCTTGTGTCGCACGAACAGGTCCGGTGCGGCCAGCCGTATCTGCTCCTTTGACATAATCGTAATAGTCGTTGGCAAAGTTGGTCCCAACCTGTATTAGCAATGCCGCTACGACAGTTGCAAGAAATACGAGCATGTTAAATCCGCCCTCGCTATACGCCATCGCGCTGCCGACAAGAACCGGCCCGACAGCCGCTGGCAGCGTCTTCGGCCTTGCCGCTAAAAACCATATTTTAAGTTTCGCCTGGTCCATCAGATCAAAATTTGGAAAAATCCGGTTTTCGTTTTTCGACAAAGGCGTTGCGTCCTTCCTGTGCTTCGTCGGTCTTATAGAACAGCATCGTAGCAAGCCCCGCCAGTTCCTGCAAGCCGGCTTGTCCGTCGCAATCGGCATTGAGCGCAGCCTTGAGGCATTGCAACGCAACCGGCGACTTTTCCGTTAGCTCCCGGCACCACTTAATCGTTTCGGCTTCGAGCTGTTCATAAGGGACGACGACATTTACAAGGCCCATTTCTTTAGCCTCT
>DRGS01000216.1 GCA_011053245.1 Phycisphaerales bacterium | reverse complement strand
CCTGAAATCCACCCGACCTCTATTAGTTTCGTAAGTGCATACTCTATCTGATCTTGTGGAGAGTTGAGGATATAGGATTCTCGACAATAACATCTTGCAGTGCAGTGAACAACACATCCGGCTGGTTTTTGCGATGCTCGACCGCCAACGGCAAGCGACAGAGTTTACGGGCGGGCTGGAGGCGGCGACATTGAAACCATGGCACGTCGAGCTTATCGATGGCCTTATCCGCAAACCGAGGGTTTTATATTTTGCTTATGATACACCCGACGACAGAGAGCCTTTGGTCGTCGCGGCAAGATTGATGCGAGAGATAGGGTTTAATCATCAACGGGTTGGGTGTTATGTCCTGGTCGGATATCGGGACGATACTATTGCCGATGCGTTGCGAAGGCTACATCTTTGTATCGATCTGGACATTCAACCGTTTGCGATGCTCTACAACGGCCACAAAAAGACAGTCACTGCTGAATGGAAGGAATTGCAAAACGTCTACACGCGGCCAGCCAGGTGCAAGCGACGGCACAAGGGCCAGTTCGGGAGGTTCTTTCGATGACCGAGCGGAAACGGAAGCGATGCTGGCGGTGCGGGCTGTACCGGCTATGCAGGATATACGAGCGGGACCGCAATCCACGGGCAGCGGTTGACTGCGAGGGGTTCAGGTGGTCAGTTGATAACGATATTTCAGGAGTCAAACGAATGGTTGAACTTATAGCGAATAACAGTGAGAGGATCCTGCCGACGGCAATCACTTTGATATCGATCGGAGCGGCTGTCGGATATGCGATCAAAGGCGATTTCGGACGTGCGATGTACTGGGTATGTGCAGCGGGATTAACAGGGACAGTAACTTTTTTAGTGAGGTAAGAAAATGGCAGAAACAGATAACGAAAAGAGTAAAGAGATGTGTGAGCCTGTAAAGTTAGAGGTTTCAATGCAGGTCGGCAAGATGTATTCCATTGCTTTTAATAGTGTAAAACTTGTTGTCAGGTATTCGGCGACGGCTGATCGCGCACACCACTTCTTTTCCCATTTACACTATTGGAACGGTTTTGAAAGCTACCATACCGAAGGGCATTGCATGGTCAGCGGTATTGAGGAAATCAGAGAAGCGACGCCGGCAGAAAAACACACACTTTTTAGGCACGAAGTCGCAAAAGGCGATGTTTGAAAATTAGTGGTTCAAAAATATTTTAAGAAAGGTGAAAGCAATGCGAAAATTCAGTGTAGAGGTAATCGAAAATGACGATGGTCGGATATCGATCCAACAGCATGTCCCGGAAAACGAAAAAGAGCGATTTAATAAAGCAGAGATCGTCGGGCTGCTACAGTATGTAGTGCAGACAATGGCCGCGAAAATAATGGGCAATTAAAGAAAGCGGAATTAGAAAATGAAAAAAGGACAGATCAAAAACGTGTTGTTTTGTATCGTGGTGATCATACTGCTGTGCTGGCTCTTGACGATGGCCGGTGGTTGCAGCGGCCAGCGGTACCGAAAGTACGTCGTCGACGACACAGGCGCACTCGTTAAGGTTATCGACATCGATACATGGTGCATCCTCCGAGAGTTCAGCAGTAAAGGATCCAGCCTTGTCATCACATCGGGCAGGTATGACCTGACGATGGGCGATCATCAGTCAAAGACATCGGCTGGCAAACTAAAAGCAACCCACCCAACCGGGATAGGAATTGAATTTAAAACGGAATAAAACTTAAAATTTATCAGCGAATTAAATGAGGTGTAAAAATGAGCAAGAATTTTGTTGTGCATAAAGAGGTCATTCAGGTAGTCGACGGGCAAGATGTTTGCATAAAAGGGCTTATTGCCGTGCTATCTTTTGCGGTTCAACATAACCATCTTGTTATGTATTTTGTGCGAGACATAGAAAGCGAAAAAAACCAGTCGGTAGATATTGTCATAAAGGGAACCGGACACGTTTTTGATGTTGGAGATATGTTTGGTTACAGGTTTATGGGGTCACATATTATGTTTGCCGGAGAGTTGGTCTGGCATGTCTGGGCCAGGTTGTTTGAGAATGAAACAATAGCAAGGCTGGGTGAACTCGAAATTAAAACGGAATAAAACTTAAAATTTTACCACGAAGGCACGAAGAAATGAATATTGTATTTAAAAAACAAGGGATTTCAGGAGAGCTTGAACAACAAAACGCAAAAATGGTTTGCATTGCAAAAAAGAAATACGAATCTGTTGAGTTATGCGTTCAAGATGTAAGTGTTGGGAGTATGTTTGTGCCCTTTGCAGAGATAAAACTCCATGAAGGCAATACATTTAGTGCTGCGGAGGGGTGTTTTGAGAACGCCAGTGAGTTTGGCGACATGATAGCAAAAGCGTGGAATGAAAAATATCTAAAACCTAAATCCAGTTAATCCGTGAAATCCGTGGTTAAAAAGGGAGTTTGAAATGACAGACAAAAAGGCGAAATTCAAGTACAGCGAAATCCGTGACCGGCTCAAGACGTTCGACGTGCTCTGCTGCATCCCTCCGGGCTGGTTCATGGGCTGGATCGGGCATACCGCAGGCGTGTACGTCTGCCATGAAACCGGACAGGTGATGGTGTATCAGTCTTCCACGCAAAAGTACGCGGGCAAGAGCGGCGTTAGTCTTACGCCGATGGCCGAGTTCGTTGACAGGTACACGCGGGCAGGCGGTAAGATTCGGCTGCGGAAGTGTACCATCCAGGGCAAGGGCAGGCGGGGACGCGCCCAGCAGGAGGCAGCGGAGCATATCAAGAGGCATCGTGGCAAGCCATACCCTAACCTAAAGACCAGGACCGGTCGCTGTACTTGAATTTCGCCTTTTTGTCTGTCATTTCAAACTCCCTTTTTAACCACGGATTTCACGGATTAACTGGAT
>DRGS01000215.1 GCA_011053245.1 Phycisphaerales bacterium | reverse complement strand
TCGGCATTCAGGTACCGGAGCCTGAGGAATCCAAAAAGGCTCGGATCGATGCGGCTAAACAAGTAGCTAAATCTGAAGCGGACGCCGCCAAGGTAAAGGCGGCCGAAGAGGAAAAAGCTAAAGCCGACGATGAAGCTGAAGTTGCCAAGGTAAAGGCTGCGGCAGAGGAAAAAGCAAAGGCTGACAAAGTAGAGACTGCCGTCAACACGCCTGACAAAGAGAAAGCGGTTGGCAATTCAGCGGCAAGGTCAAAGAGCAAAAAATAAGCGGAGCCGATCGTGAATAGGTATGGAATGAATACTGGAATGGATTGGAAAGTAACGACTGAGCCGACGGTTGAGCCGGTGACGCTGCACCAGATGCGGCAGCACTCTCGCATCGAAAGCGGCACGGAGATCCAGCTTGACTTCGGTGGCGTTGCCGTCGATGAGACGGGCGGGATATCATCACTGCCGGCAGCATCGCACGGACTCAGCGTTTCAGGTGGCACTCGGATCGTCGTATCGGGTACGACGAATTATGACGGGGTGCACGTTACGACAAGCGAAACGACTACCGAGAAGATCGCGTTTACTGCAGCGTTTGTGGCCGAGACGATGGGGACAACCGAGTTTGTCCATACCGGCGGCGATAACGAGCTGATCCTGTCGCTGATCATCGCGGCTCGCCAATACTGCGAGATGTTCTCGCGCCGGGCGTACATAACACAGACGATCACCGGCAAGCTCGACCGATTCGCAAACCCACCATTCCATTTCAGGAATATGATCATCCTGCCGAATCCGGATCTGCAAACGGTTTCATCGGTTAAGTATATCGATATAGCCGGCGTACAGCAGACGCTTGATGCCAGCGTTTACGATGTCGATACGACCTCGACGCCCGGCAGGATAACATTGGCCTATAACCAGAGCTGGCCGTCTATTCGCGGCGAGCATCACGCAGTCGAGATCATCTTCGTTACCGGATACGGCGATGCGGCAACCGATGTGCCGGACCGGATTATAGCGGCGATCAAGTTGATGGCCGCACATCTTTACGAGAACCGTGAGGCGACCAGCGGGTTCAACGTCAATGAACTGCCGCTGGCCGTAGAAAGTTTACTTTC
This sequence comes from Phycisphaerales bacterium, assembly GCA_011053245.1. The sequence continues at coordinate 4,999 of DRGS01000215.1, read as the reverse complement.
AATGGATAGGGTATTTTGATGCGGGCAGGTAAGCTGAGACATCGCGTTGAGTTGCAATCGGTTGGCAGGACAAAGGCCGACGACGGCCAGTCCATCGAAACTCATACGACCTACGATACCGTGTGGGCCGACATTAAGCCGATGCGGGGAGCGGAGGTGATCGAGGCACAGCAGCAGAGCGGCCAGGACTGGATTAAGATAACTGTCCGGTACAACGCATTGATCAATATCAAGGACCGGATAGTATTTCGGACCCGCGTGTTCGAGGTAAACTACGCACCCGATTTCGAGGAGCGAAACATCTTCCAGGAACTTACATGCACGGAGATAGTTTGATGGCTGCATTTTCGTTACAAAGCGGCGGGACGGGGGCAGCTCTTAAAGGCGGTCCCGCTCTGGATAGGATGCTCAAGGGCCTGGAGAAAAAGGAGGCCAAAAAGATCGTCCGGTCGGCTGTTACGAAGGGGATAAAGATACCGAAGGCGGCGATGAAAACCAACGCTACCACGATGGTCGGCGGCGAGATGGGCGCTCTTTTGGCCCGCAACGTCCAGTCGCGGGCGTTTAAGCGGCAGCGACCCGGGTCATTTGCAAGGTTCCTGTCGCTCAAGCCGAATGTGCCGGGCTTCATTCACCGGACAAAGGATGGCCGCGAGTATTACATACCGGCGGCGATCGAGTTCGGTCACGATGATGTGGCGCCGATCCCGTTTATGCGGGCGGCGGCGGATTCGACCAGAGCCAAAACGATAAAACGGACAACCGACCATATAAAAGCCGGGATATTGAAGCATGCAAAAAAAGCAACATAAATACGATGGGATTCACTGGACCGGGGCTGACCTTACACCTCACCCGGCCAGTGTATCTCTAAACTATGAAAGGGCAAGACGATGCCGGAAACTCATTTTAGAATATCAACAAAAATTATTGTAACCGCATTCCTGGCACTGTCCTGCTGTATCGTTGGACTGGTGACCTATATCTACCAGCAGGACAAGGCTGATTACAAAGAGGACAAGAAGGTCGTCCTGGAAGCGATCAAAACCCAGGGCGATGGGATCATGGCAACCACCCAGGTCCAGCAGCATGTGCTCCGAGAGATCGTCAGGCTCGATGGCGCAGATGCCACCCACGCGGTCAATCAGCGGGCCCACCACGAACCGGCTAAACCGGATGGAGGCTAAATAATGTCAGCCACTGAATACAGCCCGTGGCAAGAGATCGAAAGAGCGATGTTTATTTTATGGGACAAAGCTCAAAGGACGGATGAGACCATCCGAGCGTACCGCCAGATGGTAGCGGCGTTTGAGAATTTCAAGAGCCTGGTAAAAAAAGAAGATTTTCACGAAAGCGAACAATGAAAAAGTTAGCAATTATATTTATAATGTTATTAACGGCAGCCGCGGCCAACGCGGTCGTCGTCCGCAGCAACCGCGATCCCCGCGTCGATCAGGACCTTAGAACCACAGCCAGCCCGACGTTCGTCGATCTCATCCTAAGCGGCGGCAATATCCTATCGGCCAATTCGATCAACCTGAAACCGTCCGGCGATACCGACGACTATCTTTCGTTTTCAACGGTTGGTAACATTCCTCGTACAACTATCATCGGGGGACAGATTTGGCAAATCATTGGTCATGTGCCAAGTGTTGGCACCGCTATACAGTTAATGGGTGATTCAGAGGTGGGTTTGAACCTTTTCTGGGATGATTTTTCTAATGGGGCGTTGCTTGCATCTAACGCAACTATGTCCCTCACCACAGACAATAATGGTAACCTGACACTTGCCCCCGGTGGGATAGGTGTAATAGATGTCACGGCGGAAACAATAGACCTCGGTACGAACACGATTGCCGACGGTCAGATGAATGGCGATTGGTCTTTGAACTTTGGTGACTTGACGGAACCTGACAACGTAGATGGCCGCATCGATCCTGATGCGATTCTTGAAAAATCAGAGGACTCTTACTGGAGGTTCAATGGTACGCTTGTACCGGAGGCTGGTGGTGGCGGCAGTCCTCCAACTCTCACGCTTAGTGACGGCACAACTGTTTACTGTGATAGGGGAACGGCCAAAGGTCATGTTTTCGATAACGATGTGTATTACACCGCTACTGGCTATAAACCTCAAACAGGTACAGGGGCAAGAACTGTTTCGTTATGGCATAAACCGGTCGGCTCTGGTAATCGTAATATATGGCACTATGGGGGATCAGGAGCAGGGAATCAATTTTGGGCTGGAAGAATAAGAGATACAGTGGCGAGCAATGCCTTCACAGTATTATTTAACGTTGGCAGTGCTAATTCTGTGATTGACTTAAAGACTGATGGATTATGGCATCATATAGCTGCAACTTTTCCGGCAAGCGGGACTATTGGTGACACCAAAATATATATTGATGGAGTAATTGACCCTGGAATGACGTTCACAAATCCGTCAACAGCCGTCAATACACTCACAACATTAGATTTAAAAATAGGAACAGACTTCGACGCAACCGCAAGCGTAAGGACCGAAGGATGCCTCAGTGATATGGCATTCTTCGACACTGAACTCACAGCGACGCAGGTTCTTAATATATACAATCGGCAAAAGTCAACCATCATAGAGGGCACAAGTTTACCGCATCCCGGCGATATGGCAGGTCCGATACTTACTTTAGGCATGGGCACATTTGGCAGTCTAAACGTCAATGGAGAGTTTGGCTTTAATGTCGAGACCTCTGGCAATTTAACCCTTGGACAGAGTAAATTCACTGTTAATGCAGTGACAGGTGATACTTTAATAGGTGGAGAGTTAAAAAGTGTAGAAGGCAGGGTAGTAAATACAACCAGAATTACCGGGACAACCACGCTTAACGCTACTCACCATCACGTCTTCTGTGATACCGATGGTGGTGCATTTCCTGTCAATCTTCCAGCCGGTGTAGACGGCCAGACATACAGAATAATAAATGCAGGAAGTAACGATGTAACAGTTGTTCCAGATGGCGCGGAGCTTCTTGACGGAGAAAACGCAAGCAAGTCTTTTAGCCGCGGAGTATTAATTTTAACTTATGAAACTACGGAAGGATGGATGTAATGAGAAAGTTTTTACTGATCGCTTTTTTAATGGTCTTTGTATCACCTGCTTTTGCCAGCAGGTTTGACGATGTTAATATAACGGCTCAGGATTCGACAAGTATAGATGCGTTTGGAAGATGGAGGGTAAGCAATCCTTTTGCTCTTTTTGATTCCAAGCAGATTTTTGACAACCAACCCTTGTTTTGGGATGAGGAGTTGGAGTCAGGGGCGAGTATATCAAGTGCCCATTCTGTTGACACAGCCTCGACGGTAATAACCAGCACAATCAATGTGGCCGGTGTCTTTACAAGACAAACGTTTATGAGATTCAATTATCAGCCCGGCAAGAGCCAGCAAGTAATGATGACCGGAATCCTTGACAGATCAGGTGGAGGCACTGGAGTTGAAAGACGGATAGGTGTATTCGACGACGATAACGGCCTCTTTTTTGAATTTGATAATGTTACAGCCGGAGTAACGCGACGAACTAACGTTACGGGAACGCCTGTTGATAACACGGTTACGCAAGCCAGCTGGAACCATGACAAAATGGACGGTACAGGCCCGTCTGGTATTACAGTGGATTGGGAAAAATTTCAAATTTTCTTCATTGACTTTGAATGGTTAGGGGTTGGCAGGGTCAGGATGTGCCTCATTCATCATGGTATAGTTCATGTTGTCCATGAGTTCTTAGGCTCGAACATACTCGATAAGGTTTATATGTCAACGCCAAATTTACCCTTGAGGTTTCAAATAGTAACGACGGGCAGTTCTCCTGCATCTGAGATAGAAGCCGGATGTGCCACGGTTGCCAGCGAGGGCGGACAGCAAGATACAGGGGTACTTCGTTACAAGTCCACATCCGGCACACACGTTGACTTAGCGACACAGGACGTAATTTACGCTATTGTGGGCATAAGGTTAAAGGCGACTCATCTGGGCGCAACGATAAGCCTTGTCGATGTTTCTTTAACGGAACACCAAGGGTCAAAGTTCTATGAATGGCTGCTTATATTTAATCCAACGGTGGCAGACACTTTTGCTTATTCAGCCTTAACAAATTCAGCGATTGAAACAGCAACCGGAGCAACGGCAAACACAGTGACTGGGGGAACGATAATCACAGGTGGCTTCGCTTCGTCTGCGCAAAAAGGCGGAACGTCTATTGCTCAATCGGTACAAAACGCATTAAGGCTTGGTGCGGATATTTCTAATGTTGTTGATGAGATCGTTCTGTGTGTGAGGCCGGTCGGCGGCTCCACTGGCATAGATATTGAAGGTTCGATTACTTGGAGAGAGGGAAGTTAAATGAAAAAGATAATAATATTTCTGGCAGTGTTAATGATGGCTGGTATTGCATCTGCACAGGATCCGAATGATCTTCCAGTTGGTACAGATATGCGATGGGAAGTCAACGGCAATCGCATTATGACGATTAATATTCGCTTACCCGCAAAGTTCGTGAAGATTCTGTCAATGTTGCCAGATAAGGTTATTGGAATCAGCATCGAAAGAATGATGCGTGGATGGAGAAACAGCTTTGTGACTATTTGGCAGAAAAGTCGAACCGATGAGGATATGGGATTGTAAAATGAAATATTTCGCAATATTACTAATGATGGTATGTTCGGCCTTTGCAGCCGATGAGATCCACGCTCCGTATCTCACCGGGCAGACGCTTTACTTCGTAAGGTACGCAGCCAACGGCGATGTCTTTTTATCCGATGGATCCGCCTCCGAGACGTGGGGTACCGGAGGCCGCGGAGCCGATGACTATGATGTCGCAATGCTCGAGCGCAAAACCGGATCCGGGGCAAGCGGCCACTACGTCGGCAGTTTCGATACCAGCCATCATTAACACTGCCAGAAATATTATTATCTTTTTCATTTAACTTCCCTCTCTCCAAGTAATCGAACCTTCAATATCTATGCC
>DRGS01000214.1 GCA_011053245.1 Phycisphaerales bacterium | reverse complement strand
CTTATCTGCCGGTATCTGGACATTTGCCGCGGCGGCTGTATGAAGGACCGCAACGCGTACGGTAAGGGGTTCAAGCAGAAGAGCTACTTCTGCGAGAGCTACAAAATGTTCTACGACCACGCCCTGCCAAAATTCAGAGAGATCGCCGCCAACCTGCAACGAGAAAATCAAGCGTGACACCGACTACTCTGCCGGTTTTTTTAGTTCTTCTATTTTGGGGAGGTCCTTGATGGTGTTTAGACCGAAGATGTCGAGGAATTTTTTTGTTGTTCCGTAGAGCATCGGTCTGCCGATGACCTCGGCGCGTCCGACGATCTTTACGAGTCCCTTGTACATCAGTCCGCGTATCATTTCGCCGCTTGCTACGCCGCGGATCGCTTCGATGTCGGCTCGCATGACCGGTTGTTTGTAGGCAACTATCGCAAGTGTTTCCAGAGCTGCCGGTGAAAGTTTCGTTTCGGTGCGTACGCGAAGGAGCTTTTTGAGCCAGCCGTTGAAACAGCTAAGCGTCATCATCTGGTAACCGCCTGCGATCTGTTCGATACGGAATGGCCTGCCGGTTACTTCGTAGGCTTTGTTGAGAGATTCGATGCACTCGCGGACCTGTTTTGAACTGCCGACCTCCAATACATTGACCAGCCGGGTGGCCGAAAGCGGTTCGTCACTTGCGAACAGGACAGCTTCGATGACATCTTCCATGTGTATCTCAAAGTCGCCATCTACCTCCAGCGGGTCGTCGATATCGTAGAATCTGCCGTTATCCTCGGCTTCGTCGTCAGTATCGTCTTCGTCCAGATCATCTTCGACGATTTCGTCAGCATCTTCGTCTTCGGCAGATTCAGGCTCGGCGTCTAATTGCTCTACGAGGTCGTCATCGCTGATATCATCGTCGTTGGCAGCTTCGGCGTTCTCGATCATCTCTTCGTCAATTGCTTTTTCATTTTCGCTGCTCATATACTCTTCCATGTAAACGGGTCGGCATCTTTTTTACTCAGGGCTATTGTTACACCTTTGAGGGGAATTTTCAAGTTCTTTATCAGATTTTTCAACGCGAACCGCTCCGAGACCGTATGCGACAGGCATATACACGTCAGCCCGGCTTCTTGTGCGGCAATAGCTTGATGGTGCTTTATCTCGCCGGTGACATAGAGGTCGCATTTTTCGGCGATGATCGTATTTATTATTTTTCCGCAGGAACCTGCGCACACAGCCGCCTTTTTCACGGTGCGTTTATTTTTACCTACTATGCCGGCGGCTTTTGCACCGGTTGTTTTCTTTATTTTTTCGATCAGCTTATCCAGACTCGTCGGCTCTTTGAGCATGCCGATCCTGCCCAGGCCCAGTTTGCTCTCCATGTTATAATGGCGGAACACGTCAAAGGCGGGCGTTTCGTAAGGGTGGGCCGCTTTCATAGCTTCGATGCAAGCCGGAACCTTGTCCTCTGCGACTATCGTTTCCAACTTTACTTCGTAGACCTCTTCGAGTTTGCCCTTTTTGCCGATGGCGGGCTTTGCGCCTTCCAGAGGCAGAAACGTTCCGACCCCTTCACTCTGGAAACCGCAGTGCGAATAGTTACCGATCGCGCCGGCACCAGCGGAATACAGAGCATCGGCAACGGCGTTTACGTTATCGACCGGCACGAATACTACCAGCTTGTAAAATATCCCGGCGGGCGACTCTACATAATCGCCTATGGGTTCTGCGTCTGCGATACCGAGCATGTCGGCGAGGGCGTCATTGACGCCACCGGCTACCACGTCGAAAGAGGTGTGTATCGAGTAGACGCTTATGCCTGCTTTTACGAGTTCGTATACGACGGCTCCTTCGCCTTCGGGTGTAACATTTTTCAACCCGTCCCATATCACCGGATGATAGCTCAGTATCATGTCGGCTTTGAGTTTTACAGCTTCGGCGACAACGTCTTTTGTAACGTCGATAGTAACCAGCATCTTCTTGACATTCTGCTCGGCGTCACCAACGAGCAAGCCGACGTTATCCCAGTCCTGGGCCAGTTTCTTCGGAGCTATATTCTCAACGGCAGCGGCAATATCTCTTACTTTCATTTCTTTTCTCCACGCGCACTGACTTCATTTTGCAAAGCCGCTAATATCTTTTTCGTGATCTCACCGGGCTTACCCTCGCCAATGGCGCGGGCTTCGACCTGAATGACCGGCAGGACGAGCATGACAACATTAGTCAGGAATATCTCATCGGCGGCCAGAACGTCCTGTATGGTAAGATCCTTTTCGACAACCTCTATCTGTTCATCGGGCGCGATCCGCAAAATCGTTTTTCGCGTGATGCCGGGCAAGACAGGCGTTTCCAATCGCGGCGTATACAGGATACCGTCTTTTGCTAAGAACACATTGCTGACACAGCCTTCGGCGAGGATGTTTTCCGTGGTGAACCACAATGCCTCTGCTGCCTTTTTCTTATGGGCTTCGTTTAGCACATGCAGCCGTGAGAACAGATCCGTGGTCTTGTGGCCGGCGGTCGGTTCGGTAGCATTTTGTCTGCAATCGGTTATTACAGCACGGACGCCGTCTTTGTAGTATTCGGGAGGGTACGGCTGAAAATCCGTCGCGGTTATCAACAGTGTAGGGTTTTCGCTTTCGGCAGCGACGGGGCCGTTGGTAAGGGTCAGTCTTAAACGAGCATTTTTGAGTTTGTTAGCTTTGAGCGTTTTATGTATTGCTTTGGTGACATATTCCCTGTCGCAGACATTCTTAAGGCCCAGAGCCGCGATACTCGCAAAGAGTCGGTCGAGGTGGTCGTCGAGCGCAAAGACCTTGCCGCCCGCTGCCCGCATCGTCTCGAAGAGCCCCATCCCATAGAGAAAGCCGCTGTCACTTATAGAGACGTGCGCCGCAGTATCTTCGACTATCTTACCGTTAAGAAAAACTTTTGCCATTTTATGTGCTTTTCGTTTTTGTCTTCTTTGTTTTTTCGTTTTTATTTTGCACCGCGACGATCCCTGCCAGCAGTGCGCGGGCCTTCGTTATGGTTTCGTCCCATTCGTCCTGAGCGTCTGAGTCGGCGACTATTCCGCCTCCGGTCTGGACGCAAGCCCTCTGATCCTTAATGATAACCGTTCTTATCGCGATGTTCAAGCACACACTGCCGTCAACGCCGATAAATCCGATACTGCCGGTGTATACGCTCCGCTGGGTCGGTTCGAGTTTGTCGATGATCTCCATTGAGCGTATCTTCGGAGCACCTGTGATCGATCCGCCGGGGAAAGTTGCCTTCAGGACATCGCAAAAATCCATATCTTTATGAAGCTGCCCCTGGACCGTTGCCACGGCGTGAAAAACGGTTGGGTATTGTTCAATCGTTCTCGGCTGGGTGACCTTTATCGTGCCGTATTTGCAGACTCGCGTCAGGTCGTTTCGCTCAAGATCGATTATCATGTTAAGCTCAGCCTGATCCTTTTCGCTTTCGACCAGTTCGGCAAAGTTGGCTTCATTGATCTGCTCTGCGCCCGGGCAATTACTCACCCTCGGCCGCGTCCCCTTGATCGGCTTGGTCGATATCACATTGCCATTGATGGTAAGGAACATTTCCGGAGAAGTGCTTACGATGCTAAAGTCGCCGGCGTCAATGAAAGCGGCGTAGGGACTTGGGTTGTATTCATTTTGCCAGTGATATAGTTCCACTGGTTTTGTGGTGTAGTCGCATTCGAACCGCTGCGAAAAATTGATCTGATAGACTTCGCCGTCGTAGATATAGCGTCGAATCTTTGCCAGCGAGTGCAGGTAGGACGCCTTGGTCATATTGCAGTCGATACCTGAGACATCTACGCCTTCGACGTCAGCGGCGACAGGTTCGCTTATGCATATACTCTCGGCCTTTGTAAGCATTACGCCGAGTTGGTTGAGTTTGTTTTCGGCAGTTTCTCCGTCGCCCTCTATATCCAATGCGATCAGGTGCCATTTCTTTTCTTTGTGGTCATAGCAAACGCAGCGGTCATAAAAGCAGAGTCTGATAAGGTCCACGCCGAGATCATCAACTGCGGTCTTCGGGACCTTTTCGATGTATTGATCGAGGTCGTAACTGAAATACCCGATCCATCCGCCGCAAAAAACACCTTCCGGAAGTGACTTATCTTTGCCGCCTGCAAGTGCGTATTTATCGACCACTGCCTTTAGCTTTTCGAAAGGGGCATAGTCGCCGTATTTGAAATTAAAGGTTTCTTTCGGATCGCAAGCCCATGTGCTGAACCGGTTGGCTTTATCTTGTGACGCATTGCCGCCGAGTATCGAGCAGAGGTCTTTCGACGCGAAAAGCTCGGTGACCGCCGAAAGTTTCGCGCTGGTTTTAACCTGTCTGCATCGCAATTTGCAATTGATCCCGCTCATTGCGCTGCTCCCATGAAACCATCTACTATCGCAACCGAAGCCGAGGCTCCTATACGAGTTGCACCGGCTTCTATCATCGCAAGTGCGGTTTCGGTATCTCGTATGCCGCCTGCGGCTTTTACCTGACAATGGTTTACAG
>DRGS01000213.1 GCA_011053245.1 Phycisphaerales bacterium | reverse complement strand
GGCGGGGCCAATTGCAATGACTGAAAGATCACCGTTTATCCTGTTTGATCCATCGGCGTCGGATGCTCACGATAGCAGCGCCCATGCCGGCAGTGTCGAATTCAGTCTGGACCTTTTTGGCGGTGCGATGGATATGGCTATCGCCTGGACCGCTAAAGCCGCCCGACTGTCGGACCTTGTGCCTGTCGCGCGAACTCTCTGCGACTCGGTTGTGGCGCCCGCGTGTGCGTCTCTGGCTGAGCAGGGCGATAGCGTTTCCTGCACCAAGGGCTGTAGTCACTGTTGCCATTATCTTGTCGGGGTTACCGCTGCCGAAGCGTTTTGTCTCTATCGCGAAATCATGGCTATGCCCGAAGCCCGGCAAGTTGCGATCATAAGTGAAAGTATTACCGCTGCTCAGGCAATAGCAGTCAAGGGCCTTGGCGATATGAAAGCTGCTGACCCAAGCGGACTTTCCCATTGGTACGGTGATCTCGATATTAGCTGTCCTGCTCTGAGAGATGGCGTTTGTTCCATGTATGAGCAGAGACCGCTTGCTTGCCGGGAGTGTTTGACAACCAGCCAGCCTGATCGATGCAAGAAGGATTCCGTTGAAGCTGCTGAGCCGGTTGTGCTTCCTTTAAGTATTGCCAGAGTTTTGATGAAAACATCCGATCAGGTTCGGCAGGATACGTCACAGATCGTTCCATTTGCGCTTGCTTTGCCGTGGTGTGACGCCAATGCGAGCGAGGATCGGCTGTTCGATGCGGAGCTGCTGGCGGGGACTTTCGTAGAGGCTTTGCAGGAAAATACCACTTCGCAGCAGGGCGAATAGACAAAAGCCCCATATCAATGCAAAAAGCCAACGGTCGGAATCGAACCGACAACCGCTGGTTTACAAAACAGACCGAGGCGTTTTGTAACTCTTTTGCTCCTAAAGGCTTACGGTTGTAAGTATTTGTACTGTAAACAGTTACGAATGTCAGGCTGTGTCACCGTGTGACACGATATGACCAATAAAAATCGAATAGTTATAGGGAAAGTTATAAAGCTGTAACACGAGCACAGATATGCAACCGTCCATGTCCGTAATTATATTGCGATATGAGTTATGAGTCAAGCCATTTTATTGATCAGGCTTTGCGGTTTCATAAATCCAGCAGTGATCTGGCTCGGATTAACCGAAAAGCAGGGTTAAAATGGACTTGCTTAGATTTTCGACATACTTTCGATTCAATGCTTGCAATGAAGGGGGAAAGCCTGTATAAAATATCTACCTTGATGGGAAATTCACCGGAGATTTGCAGGAGACATTATGCCGCATTCATTCCAGAGAATATGGCTGATAGCTTGAAGTTTGATTTGCACCAAAATAAACATAGTGTATTATATTTTAGGATGCATGTTGTGTATATATCAAAAATCGAGATCGAAAATTTCCGTTGTTTCAGTAATACTAAGATCGAATTCAATCAAGGCGTAAATGTTATTATTGGGGAAAATAATGCAGGCAAAAGTTCTCTGCTTGATGCGTTAAGGTTGGTTTTTGGTGGGGTATCCAGAACAAATCTACAAATTTATGATTTTCATCGTGGTAAGGAAACAATTGATGTGGATGGATGAATCCGATATGCAATATAACGATACACCGATCGATATATGTTCAGGCCCGTCAGGAGGCTATGAAGTATTTGAACAAAAAGCAATAAGTAGACTGATAGAGAAATACCCTCTTGCGGATTGGCCTGTAGGTGCGATAGAATTGGAAAGAGATATAGTGATGAATCAAGTAGAATACGAGTTTAAAAAGGCTACTGGAAAATTCTTCAGTGCAGAGAAACGAGACGAATGGCTTTTCAGTCTCAGTGAGGATGAACACCGTACTCTGGAATATTTGGCCGATGCCCCCACAGTTGAGAGCCATATAAAGATTGCCATCAATCTTAATAGATCTCGTAAAACGATAGGGATAAAAATGAAGCGATTACGCGAGTTAGGCTTAACTGAACGGTTGGGTGGCAAGAAGTCGGGCGATACAATAACTGAAAAAGGGCGAAAGTACCTGCAATTAAAGATGTAGTTTTCCGTAACTTACCCACATATTACTCATAAATTACCCACATGCCTTCCGCCAAAACGCTATATTTACAGATAAGATGATAGTGTAAATCAACGATGTGTATGGTATGAGGCAGTCAAATGGAGTTTAGAAATACCCTAAAGGCAGCAAGCGCAATAGGGGTAAGCCACAGCCGGTTATCCAGGGCAGTTTGGGAAGGTCGAATAAAGCCACCACAAAAGGGACCAGGCGGCAACTATCTGTGGGCAGAAAAAGACTTAGAACGTGCCTCGTGGGCACTTCGCCATAGATCATACTGCCAAAACAATTGTGTTCCCATGGAATAGAATATGGCGGAAAAACTGCTCACAATTGATACGATCGCGAAACGGCTGGGAGTTTCTCGGCGCACCTTTTACCGTTTGCGCGCCCGGCTTATGGCAAGGGGCTTGCAGGAGGTTTGCGTTGGGAAACTTCGCCGATATCGCGAAGCGTCACTTGATCGTGTCATTCAAAGATTAGCCGAGACTGGCGGAAGCATTTGACTAACGAAACATTAGTTTAGGAGTAACTGATCATGGCAAAGAGGAAAAAATCAAAGCCGACGTTAGTTTGGCATATCTACAACTTCAAGCAGCTATACGAACTAAAAGAAGACATCAGGCACAAAACAAAGGTGCTTAAGTTTACCAGGCGGCATATAGGCTCCGGGGTCGATGATGCGACCTGTCAGGCCCGCCGCCGATGGGAACACCTGAAATATAACACCCCTGGCCCGCTATACTACACAATCCGCGGGGTGTTCGATGAGCTGGTTGCCGATGCGGCCCTGAGATCCGCAAAATACAGAGGATATCTAATCGACTACAAAATGGAAGCGGAGAACATTAAAAATCTTGCTGGACGGTTGCGGCTGGAAGTCCAGGACCTTCGGGGGTACATGAGCACATTAAGAAAAGTTGGTTTAATCGAGCGGGTACCGCTGCCGAATTTTGCCGCATTAGATGTTGACACCGAGACGGAAACGGTCGCAAAAACCGTCAAAAAGAAGGTCGTTAAGAAACGCAAAGTTGCGAAGCGAAGAGTTGCAAAAAAGCCCGCTACCGTTATCGTAAGGCCGGAAAAAACAGAGTCCCCAGAAATCCGCGAAAATTTCGGAAACCCTTCAAGAACGACAACGACAAACGACAAAACTGAAATAATAACGACAAGCGGAAAACGACAAAGTGTAAATGTAAATAAAAAAGCGGCATCGGCTGCGCCTCTGCCTAAAAGGGAAAAACAAGCTAAAGGGAAAGCGCAAACGCTGAAGATCCACACTGCAAACGGTGTGAAGACCTTGCAAATGCAAGGTCAAAGCCTCAACCCGGCCACCACCCCGTCGCTTGTCGTTATGCCGACCCAAGCCGACGCACCTCACGGGGAGCCAGCACAGGTCGCCACAGGACCGCTAATCACCCTAACCCAAGCTGACGCGGGAGGAAGGTTGCTTGACTGGCAAAGCCAGCCAGCGACCTCCTCCCGGTCATTTGATGAGAGCCGGTTCGAGCAGCTATACGACCGCACCGGCCAGCCCTTTGCACTTGCGATATCCGAGGCGTTGGGCCTATCCGAGACGATCGCTAGTGAGCAATACGCACGAGACATGGGCTGTTTTTGCAGTCAATGGTCCAAAGCTTTGGACGGAGATTTGAAGTTCGATAACCTCGCCTGGCTTTGGGATCGAGCCATCAAGGACGCCGAGGCACTACGGGTATGCGCCAGACGCGGCCAACGGTTCAGGGTGTCGATCGCTGCGGTTTGGGTTAGCCGGTGGAATAAACTGCGAGATGAGATCAGGCCCCAGGCGGTGGCGATGTAAAGGCGTGTAAACCCCGGAATCCAAACACGAGCGTGTATTGAAAGCCAGCAAGGACGTGACAAAAATGGCGGCCATAAATACTTTAAAACAAAAGAGTTATGTTACGGGTCCTTCCTGGCAATTCATGGCTTACGGGTCAGGGCATCCCGGGCAGCGGGTGCTTTTTATTTTTTTTTAATGGGGTTTACATACATGCCTGTTTATAAGTCCAACTAGTTAAGAGATTTAGGAGAGTGGTTTTTGTTTCGTTATATCGGTTTTGAGGTATTTTGTTGGCTAATAGCAAGCAAAGTTCCTGGATTAGACGGCCAACCACGCGAGCAAAGCCATAAATAATCACATGTCTTTCACGCGGACATTGAATCTGATTTTGGCAAGATATTTTTGGGGAATGTTCGGTTTTGAGCTAAAAAGAGACAAAAAACTTTGCTGATTTAAGCGAAAATCACCTGTGTGGTGACAAAATGGAGTCATGAATTTGTCGAATACCGAGGCATTCTGCTGCCCTTAAACCAGTCGTTTCACGGCGGTCCTACGAACGCTTGACAACTACACACTATCCCCTTAAAAATAAGAGCCTGTTGCAAAATAATTATCGAATCCGACCACCGGATCCGAGGCATCTCCGAGACTAACGGCTCAATTGTTTCCCGAGCCGCCTTTTGAACTTCATTGTTAAGCCATTTCAGCCCACAAATAGAACTGAATCATTGTTGTATTAAAAAAAAGCGTGACGACTATGAAAGCCGCCACGCTTTGAAACATTTCTGAAATATCAAGGCAAATATATGCCCGGTATTTCATTACTGATATGTAACTGACAATATTGGAGCATTATTGCCTTCCGAACTGGAGAAGTCTCTGCTGCCGTTGGTTCCGTCACCTTTCAATATAAGCGAAAAGGTTCCGTTACCTGTTATCAGAGAAGTAACATCGAACTCTACCCAGCCGGTCGTAACATTTATGAAGTCAACAGAAGAACCAGTTGAGCCAGGTGCGGTATCCCAGATAATGCTGCTTTCTGACCATGAATTACTGGCCGAGGCATAAACGTCAACGCCCATATTAACATTGTCAGAATAGACATTCAGTTTAGCGCTCGTAACAGTACCAACTCCGCTTACCGTAAACTTAAGATAAGAATCGATCTGTTTGCCGGCACTACCGACTCGTACGCGTAAGTCGTTGTTATTAGTGACTATAGTTGCCTTATGCTGCTTGACATAAGCGTCCTCGGTAGGATTGAAGTCATCTGTAGTGCTGCCACCATTTGTCGTAGCATTTGCGGGACTTGAAACCGTACCAACATTCGGCGTAGTTGCAGAGTCACGCATCTGTACCGTGTAGGTGTACTGCGTACTTGCATCCAAACCGCTGTCGGTGTACGACGCGCTTGTCTGCCATGAACTGCTTGTTCCGCCATTTTCACCGCTGGTCTCATCGAAGTAGTACTCTACCGGACCGGTTTGGTCGGAGCCCGTTGTCGCCGTCATGCTGATTGCAGAAGAACTATCTGCACTTGGAGCAGAGGCAAACGTAGCAGGATTCGGAGTTGGTGCATCAGTTTCTTCATCCGTGGTTGCATTTGCGCCACTTGAAGCGGTACCAACATTCGGCGTAGTTGCAGAGTCACGCATCTGTACCGTGTAGGTGTACTGCGTATCCGCATCCAGACCGCTGTCGGTGTAACTGGCAGATGTCTGCCATCCGCTGTCTGTTGACCCTGGGCCGAAAGTAGTCTCTGTGAAGAAGTACTCGACAGGACCTGTAG
>DRGS01000212.1 GCA_011053245.1 Phycisphaerales bacterium | reverse complement strand
TTCCAGATATAGACGCCTTCTGGTGACATCTTTACTCTGTGAATACTCCTGCCATATCTGTGTGAAACGGTTTGCGTCACCGGAGGCCTCATTGACACGTTCGACGGCATACGCCTGAGCCTGCTGTTTCATCTGTTTGGCCTGACCGTCAGCCTTAAAGACCACGGTGTTATATTCCTTTTCTGCCTCTTTCTTTAGCCGTTCCTTGTCCTGCTGAGCAATGTTGACTTCATTGAATGCGCTCTTGACCGCACTCGGCGGTGTTACCTCTTGTAGAGTAACCTCGACAATGACGCCTGTCCCGTAGCTATCAAGAATTCTTTGCATGTTTTCTTTTGCCTCATTGTTGATCTCGCTTCTTCGCTCAGAGAGAACCTCGTCGACCGACGAGTCGCCAATGGCGCTTCGCATAACGGATTCGGCAGCGTCACGTATGATCTTCTGCGGATTACGGACATTGAAAATATAATCTTTCGGTTTGGCGATCTTGTATTTAACGGACCAACTGACATCGGCAACACTCAGGTCGCCGCATAGCATAAGCGATTCACTTTCATAACCTTTGGTCCTGAATTTGCTCTCGATGCCCGCTTTTAAGGTTCTAAACCCGAACTCTTCGATAAAAACCCGCGTCACAGGAATTTTCTTTACCGTTTCGATCCCCATCGGGATCTTTAAACACAGCCCCGCGTCTTCGACCCTTACAAATTTACCGAATCGCTGGACAACCCCTTTCTCGTCAGTATTGACCTGGTAAAAAGTTGTCGTCAGCAGCGAAAGCACCACCATGACGACCACCGCCACAGTCGCGTATTTCGCTATCATCCGTGGCGGTATCGTTTGATAATAGATCGGTTCATTGGCCATAGCTAAATCTCCTGTAAAAGTTAAAGTTTCTAATTATAGTTTCCCATACATTTTTCCAAGTTATCCACCAGCGATCATCGGAAAGATCGCCACGACATCTCCATCATTCAACTGGCTATCTTCCGTTACCCTGATGCCGTTTACAAGAAGTATTTTCGCAGGTTTATCGGGAAAGTCAAGAGCTTTAACCACATCTCTCAAAATAGTTCTTTCCGGTAGTTCCATATCCTTTTCTTTAAAGCGGCCTTCCCTGAAGGTAGCGAAAAGTTTTACTTTGACCACCATAATCTATATCCTATCAGACGATCTGCAGATCGGCAAGTTTTTCCTCTGTCGGTATTCCCTGCTCGCTCCACCCGCGTTCGGCGTAATACTGCCCCAGCATCTCCCCAAGGCGGTGAACGTGCCCCTTCGTAGGCCCTGCCGGCATCGGCTCTGAAAGAAGTCGCTTAGGCAGCGTGTCCTGCGAAGGGTCGATTCCGACGCTTAAGTTGTAAACTCGCTCAAGGTTCCATATCCTGTCACCGGCATTCATAATGTCTTCCGTAGAGAAGTCTTCTCCGACGATAGCGTTAAACAAAGCTCTGTAATCATCGGCTCCGATCGCAAACGAAGTGAACAGGCACAGCCCAAGAGAGTCTATCACCGCCGTCAGGTCCTGAAATGCCTTGACCCAGGTCGTCTTGCCTTCGATAGAAAGCCTGTCAATACTTTCAGGTAATCCGAGTATTTCCGGCGATATCAAATAACCCCTCACATGACAGCCGCCCCTGTTCGAAGTTGCGAATTGAAGCCCTTGCCCCTGGACACCCCTCGGGTCATAGGCGGGTATCTCAAGCTTTTTAACCGTCATGGACAGCTCCGCATGGCCGTAGCTTTCGGCTAATCTATACGAACCCTGCGCAAGTTTTGCACCGAACCCTTCGCCTGCGCCCATTTTTCGTGTCCATTCGACGACTGCTTCCGTAGAGCCGAATTCAAGCGGCGGACCGTCGATGTCGCCCGCTTTTATAAACCCCTTCTCAAAAAGTTCCATCGCACACGCGATAGTAGAACCTGCCGAGATCGTATCAAGGCCGTATTCGTTGCAGAGGTTATTTGCTTTTATAACAGCTTCCAGATCATCTATTCCGCAGTCTGCGCTGTATGCCCAGATGGTCTCGTATTCCGGCCCCTCGCCATCTCTGCACTGTCTGCCACACGCTATCGAGCAGCCGTAACAGGCAGTTTTCCCGACAAGATGATGTTCGGCTAAGGCCTCACCCGAAACTTTATCCGCAGTTTCAAAATACCCCTTCTGAAAATTTTTGGTCGGGTAAATGCCGCTTTCATTTATTATGTTTACCAGCACCGCTGTACCATAGGTCGGCAAGCCCGTAGAGGTGACGTCGCATTCTTTGATCTTTGCTGTTACATCCTTGAAAACCTCATTGAACTGTTCAGCCTTGGCGATCTCGACTTTGCCGGTTCCCCTGACGAATATCGCTTTGAGGTTCTTACTGCCCATTACGGCACCAACACCGGAACGTCCGGCTGCGCGGTATTTGTCATTCATGATCGAAGCGATAAGAGATAGTTTCTCACCGGCAGGGCCGATGGTCATAACACGTCCCTTCGGTTCGGCTTCTTCCTTGAGTAACGTATCCGTGGTTTCCGAAACCAGCTTGCCCCAGAGTTTCTGGGCGTCTTTGATCTCGACCTTATCGTCTTTGATAGAGATATAACAAGGTTTAGCCGATTTACCTTCCAGGATGATCAGATCGAACCCGGCCTTTTTTAGTTCGGCTCCCCAGAACCCGCCGGAATTCGATGAAGCGATCGTTCCGCTAAGCGGTGATTTGGTCACGACCATGTGCCTGCCCGAAGCAGGAGCCCTTGACCCGGTAAGCGGCCCCGTCGCGATCACTATCTTGTTGTCAGGACTTAGAGCGTCAACCTCAGCAGGAACTTCCTTTTTTATAATGTATGTGCCCAAACCCCTTCCGCCGATGAATTTTTTCGCCAGGTCCATATCCAGGTCTTCAACTTTGACATTACCGTTGGTAAGGTCTATTCGTAAGAATTTCCCACAATATCCGCCCATGATAATTCTCCCGATTAAGTTTTATTATTTCTTTTTTTGTAGTCTTTTTGGACGTGCCGTTTTTTTCTTTTTGCTGTTCTTTTTCTTTATTGTGCCTTCGGTGGTTTTCATAAGGTAGGCGATCTGGCCGGGCGTAAGTTTTTTGTAGGCTCCGGACCGCATTCCTTTTACACTGACCTTTCCTATTCGGATCCGCTTGAGCGATTTGACCTTAAAACCGACCCTTGCCAAGATCCTTCGCACCTGCCGGTTAAGGCCCTGCTTTATTATAACTTGTATCGTCGATTCGGTGTGACTTCGGTGCAGAACCTTGACGGCTGTGCGCGAAGTTTTACCCTCGGCAAGCCAGACCCCTTTTTTGAGATGGTCCATCGCCTCCCCCGTGATCTCGCCGCGAACCTTGACCTCGTAGACCTTTTCGAGTTCATACTTAGGATGTGTAAGCCGGTTTGCCATTTCGCTGTCGTTGGTCAGGATGATAGCGCCGATAGTGTCATAATCGAGTCTGCCAACGCAAAATATCCGTGCTTTCGTATCGATAAGGTCGATCGCCTTCTTTCTGCCGTACGGGTCGGAGTTGGTGCAGATGACGTTTTTCGGCTTGTTGAGCAGATAATACTCCTTTTTGGCGATTTTTATCCGCCTGTTGTTTACCGTTATCAGATCGGTATCCAGATCGGCAAAGGCTGGTAGCGTATCGACAACCGTGCGGTTGACCCGTACCACCCCTTCGAGTATCAACTCTTCGCATTTGCGACGGGAATCGATCCCCGAAGCCGCTAAAATCTTTTGTAATCTCTGCCTTGCCATACATTGAATATACCCCCAAAATCACCAATAGCAAGCGATTTATGCCGCAGTCGCCTGACATTTTAGCATATTAACCCCCATTCCACCCATCCGACAGACAAAAACACTTCTCCAGCAGCTCCAAGCGGCGTTCTGCCTGGTCTGGTTATAATTTTCTTGCAATATCGGCGGGTTGGATGTAAGGTAGCGGAAATTATGCGGTGAATGTAACGCAATGCAGTAAAGAAGTCAGGGCCCGTAGCTCAGCGGTTAGAGCAGTGGACTCATAATCCATTGGTCGCTGGTTCGAATCCAGCTGGGCCCAATCACCTAAACCCTTGTAAGTCAAGCACTTACAGGGGCTTTTTTATGCCCCTTGACAGATTTTTTCGTGCCGTATAACTTTTTTTATAACTTTTAAGGTTATTTAAGGAGTACGAAAATGGCAAAAAACAGGAAGCACGGTATAGCTGGAACAATCTACAAGAACAAAAACCGCTGGTGGTGGAAGGTGAAACTTCGACGCGACTGGTGCGTTTGGCGCTTTTGAAATTGGGTTTGTTTGGGTTAATTTTGGTTTCCCCTCTGGGTGATCCCTGCTTAATGCATGCAGGGACAAGCTTTAGCGGTTTCTTTTCCCGGCTACGGCGTTGTACGGCTGTTGCAAAAAAAGGGACAGGCACAACCCGTCCTTCGGCCGGAACAAGCCAGTCCCCATTTTTGCAACCTGCGGGCGGCCCTTGCCTAAGCCTTGTATCCGAAAAAAGCTTCCGCCGTCGCCCAAGGGCTATGGCGGGACAGGCCGCGCTAAAATGGGGTTTGGAGGTAGTGAAAAAATTGGCTTTGATTGGGTTTGGATTGGGTTTGCTTTTTTTGTTGGTTTGGGGGTGTAAATTGTTGTAAGTCTCTCCTTTGCAAGTAGTTGTAGTGATTCTCTGGGTTGGGAAATTGGGTTTGCTTCCCAGAAAAAGTATTTTTAAAAACATAGGTTCTCCCGAAAAGAGTGAGGTTTTTGTGGTGTATTCAAATTGTTTCGTTTTTGTCATTTTTTTACGTTTTTTAACTACTTGAACCACCCTGCTTCGCCAAGGCTACGCAGGACAAGCGAATGAACACGAATACTAAAAACTTTGCCACAGAGATCACAGAGGACACAGAGATTAAATTTGAATTACTTGGTTTTAGTATACATTTCATATTATGTTTGTGTTCTTTCAAAAAAACATAGTCCCTCTATACTTTGCACGAACTTGCGCGTTTGATGCAAAAATCGGCGATTTTTTTGGGGTTGAAAAACGGTAAGTCGTTGTTAGAAAAGGAGTAAAAATTTTTTATTTTTTTGGTCGATAGCAAGATAGTGCAAGCGCATTTGGAAGAATTTATCCGCGAAACTCGCGGATCGAACAGGTTATTTTTTGAACCACCCGTTCGACTTCGCTCAGGGCAGGCTGCGCACACGAAGAACAGGAACAGATCATAATATTTAAACTATATGATGTGAAGAACACAAAGGATGGGAAGGGCACGAAGAAAAGGTGTTTTTGGGGAAATATGAAGAAAAAAAGGATTTGTTGATTATTGGGGATGGATGGGGTAGTATTTTATGAGATTATCTATTCAGATCGTTTGATTTTTGGAGGCTTGTCGGTAAATGGCAAATGCAGAACATTTGAAGATATTGAACGAGGGAAAAGTTCTTGGCTGGAACGAGTGGCGGAAAAAAAATCCAAATATGAAGCCCGACCTAAGCGGTGCTGTCTTTGATGGTGAAGATTTGCGCGGAGTCAACTTCCAGAATACTGATCTGAGAGATACCTCTCTTAGAGATGCCAAATTGAGGGAAGCAGAGCTTTATCGTGCCGAAGCTGAGGGTGCAAAGTTTGACAATGCAGATATGTTGTGGGCAAGGTGCGATGAAGCAAGTTTTATAGAAGCAAGTTTTAAGGGGGCAAGACTTAAGCAAGCTGGCTTCAGGCAAGCAATTCTTAGGGATGCCAATTTTACCGGCGCAGATTGCTCTGAAATAGAGTTAACTGAGGCGAAAATGCGGGGGGCCTGTTTTTATAAAGCGATTTTAATAAGTGCGAAAATGGAAAGGGTTGAGTGCAACAATGCAAGCTTTAAGAATGCTAACCTTAAAGGGGCAAATCTTCACAACTCCAAACTTCATAATGCGGTACTGTCAGGCGCAAACTGTGAAAATTCAACTCTTAGCTCATCGGAGTTCTTTGGAGCTAATTTACGAAAGGTTAGTCTAAGGGGGGCTCAGCTTAACGGAGCAAATTTTAGCGGTGTTGATCTGATTACAACAGACTTTGACAATGCTATTATGCATAGGGCTACAGTTGATGAGGACAAAATACGGCCGGGGCAACTTAGTGCGGAACAGCTTCGCCAATGCGGTTTTACTGAAGATGTCGTAAACCGACTTGCAAGAAAAGATGTATCAACAAAGAAGGCAAATGCGGGTGATGAAGCGTCGCAGCAAGTGAAGAATTCAAAAGAACAGAGCGCCATGGGACGATCAACAACAAATTATAATATTTTACGAAAGCGATTTGAAAATTTTCTTGTTGAGAAAGGCTATCGATTTAATGATGCAAATTCGGGTTTATTTTTAGCTTATGATGCTGGCCCCACGCACGAGTTGCCAGATATAAGTATTTACAACGATGAAGATGAGCGTATCTTAATGATTGATTTGATAGCTGCTGATGTCACTCAATTTATTAAACTATCAAAGTTTATATTAGACGCCTACCAAAATCAAAATAATTCTATACCTGCGTATATAGCTATTTGGGCAGAGAATGATTATGGATTTGAAATTTACTTTGCTTCTGGTAAAACAAAGCCAACAAAGATATCACATGAAGATTTTCCGGAATATGGGGAATTATTAGATCGAACCAAAAGTAATGCATATGGTGAAGGGAAATACGGGAGAGGTACTTATGGGGGAAGTTCTAACGAGAAAAAGCTACAAGAAGATTTTGCGAGTTTTTTGATTAAAGAAAAGGGATGGCATGAAGTTTATTATGACAATGACAATTATAAGGATATGGCAATTGACTTGTCTCTCAAGCATCCAGTCTCAAGGGATTTAATTGCAGTATTCACTTTCAAAACATATATTGATCGTAACATAGAGAGCAAGGCAAAAGCATCATTTGCCCAGTCTACAGATTTAGAGATTGGGAAGTTTTTAATAATTCCGGCAAGCAAGAAGTCAGATTATTCCTTTGGGATATATAAATATTCAGACAGGGGTTTGGTAAGGATGCAACCTGATGATTTCCCTGCCTATGAGAAGTCTGCCCCGGAAACTTCCGACAAGAAGTTTACTTTATTTGATTTTAGGGCTGGAGTCGATTATGAGGGGAGTGAGATATGTGACCAAGTTATCATGATCGCTGCGAGACTCAATGGATTGGATTTTTATGTTCCTCATAAAAGCTATCTAAATATAGTACCAGGTATGAAAAGCTCCGATAGTGTGGTAGCTCAACTGCATCGATACGGAGAGTATGAGAGAAAAATTGCCTTGGTTATTGTTGGTGTTAATAAAGGGGAAAAGCAAATAGAGGCACAACTCAATGAGTGGATTGTCAGAGGCGAAATAGCAGAGTTAAGTGGGTACAAAAAAGGGCCACCAAAAGAAATAGCTTGGTTGAACGGGAATCAACCAAGAGGTGGGGCAAGGGAGAAGGCCAATGTTTATGTTATTGAGTCAGGAATACTTGAAAATCCGTCTGCACAGAATGTGATTAATGAACTGCTTAAATCAGCAAAGAAGTATGTCCAGGAGCGAGATTCAACAAACAAGCCAGGAAAGGGCGGGCGTTCCTTTGAAGAACATAAAACCATTGCGGTAACGGCTACGGCGTCTGGTACCGATCGTGGTGATTTCAAGGACACCGGAGATTCTGTTGCGAAGAGTGCGGATAGTTCGCCTCCAATTACAGGTGTGTTTGGCAATACTACGACTATTGGAGTTGAAGGGGTTGCTCGGAAGGACCGGCTTGGTCGGGATAAATTAGTTAAGATATTAGCGGGAATGTTTGTACTTACGGATTGCGATAATGGTTTTACGATGGCGCTTTTGGGGGATTGGGGGCAGGGTAAGAGTACGGTGATGGGGCTTTTGCAAACTGAGCTTAAAGATAAGCATGAGGGCGAGTTTGAGTTTGCGACCTATAACGCATGGGAGTATGAAAATACTGACAATATTGCGGCTGGAGTTGCACAGGAAGTGGTAAATGGACTGTGCGGAGAGTTGGAGGGCAAAGAACGATTGAAACTTATGAAGGGCTTTGTGAAACTTGAGCATGGTGAAGAAATAAAGCGTCAACTGATTTATATTTGTATTGCAATGATCATTATAGCAGTTGGTTCTCTGATTGTACAAAGCGAAGTACTTAAAGATATTTGTGTCGGTGGCGGTCTTGTTGGGTTGCTTGTCTATATGTTGACAAAGGCAGTTCAGTTGACAGAACATCCTCTGGGCAAAAAGATAGAAACTTATTTAAGACTTCCAACATATAGAAAGCATCTTGGTCTTGTCCCGGTGCTTAAGAGGCACCTGAGGACAATGTGTAAATTGAGGTTGGTAGGCAATAAAAAGTTAGTTGTTTTCGTGGATGACCTTGACAGGTGTAATGTAGATCATATTGCCAAGGTGTTAGATGCGGTACGTTTGGTAATGACGATACCGAATGTGATAGTCATGATCGGGATAGATCATCGAATAGCGTTTAAGGCGATTCGGAAGCATTATAGGGACTTAGCAGATAGAAATGAAACAAGGGGTTCCGCAGAGATAGCGAGAGATTACTTAGGTAAGATCATTCAGCTTCCGTTGCGGTTGAAAGCAGTAACTCATGATGAACTTAAGGAGTATGTTTTTGAGCATCTATTTGACAATGAGAATCTGGTAGATGACAGTCGCCCAAAAATAACAACAGGAAGTGTTGATACAACAGGACCGATGGTAGTAGAAGCAAATACAGAACCATCGGTAGAAGATTCGCTCCACGATATGCCTACAACAGAGGCTGTTGATGAAAATCGAAGCGATGGCACGTCAGATACAGCAGAAGATGTAGATAGTGTACCCTCAGATGTAGAGATGACCGACGAGGAGATATACGAAGCGATAAAGGACAAGAAAAGTGAGCGGGATGAATTTTATGAACTGGTTGGAAAGTTTGGATTTAGTAATCCTCGACAGCTTTTGCGTTTGCATAATTCGTTTCGGTTCTTGAAAGGGTTTGGTCGTGGGGCGGGAGAGGGCTATGATACATGTGATGTATTGAAAATGCTATTCTGGCAGGAGTTTTTGCATAACTGGAAGATGGACGTGAGAAATAGATGTATGGCTGCGTTGATCGATAAAGTGCATGCTGAGAAATTAGGGTCAACGGCGAGGAAGGTTCTTGGTGATGTGAGGGGTGATATCGTCAAGTTATTTAATGAGCCGGAAAGCTATACAGAGTTAGCAGAGTTAGTACGAATCGTAGTTCTGCCTCATAATGAGGATGGAGTTCTTGATGCGAAGGCGGATATAGAAGCTTGGATTGTGAAGGCGGATGAGGAGGATGGGGTAGGCAGTTCGAAATAGTATGAGCGTTGGGGTCGCCTGCGGGGCTATTAGAGTTTTAAGGGGGTTCAAGGAGCTTATATGAAAACATTAGCATTGTAAATCCTACCTTTGGCGATGGTGTATAAGTTTTGACATTATTAGGTCTGCGAGTTTTTATAATGTATTATGTTTATGTTTTGCTGAGTGGTGTTGATGGCGGTTTTTATACAGGTTCAACTGGCGATCTGAAACATCGTGTCCAGGAACATTCAGAGGGTCTGGTGGAAACGACACGAGATCGGAGGCCGTTTGAGTTGGTTTATTATGAAGCGTGCAATAGTCGTAAAGATGCTTGTCGTCGTGAGAAATATTTGAAAACTGGTGCTGGTAAGCGGTATCTTCGGAATCGTCTGCGTGAGCACCTTGAAACACTAACAGGGTAAGCCTTTGAGGGATTTAGTTGCGTACTGAGCCTAAGCAGCTTGTTCGTGGTAAGGCTTTTCATCGGAATTTGAATTAACAGCAACCGCCGGCCGAAGACCGGGGCTAAATGGGGTGGAATCGCTTTGCGCTGTTTTTTTAATGTGTATACCCGCCTAAAGCATGCGGGTATGACAAGAGGGCGTGAATGACAGAGGGGGGCGAAGGAAAAGATGTGTTTCCGGGGATAATCTTTCCTAAACGGCCCAGAGATAAAGAACGAATAATACCAATGGTATTTATAACTGGCGTGTGTGAGATAATTTGAGATTTGTTCGCATATTTCAGGAAAATTTGTTGAAGTCGATATAATGGCAGGTTAAATAGGGGGTAGTTGAGTTGTTTTTGGAACTCTGGGCTGTTATTGATCTGGGGAATGTAATGGCTGAATATAAAGATGTGATCTCGGAAGAAATGATTCGGTCTCAGGCTTGGAAGTACTATTTCCTTGCCATGGCGTGGCCGTTGTACCTCTTTGTCATCCCTTATGTCTATGTTCGGTTTAAGTTGCTCTCATTTGTTTTTATGTTGTTCCCAGGCGTGTATTTGTTTACCTGGCTGCTTTGCCTTATGCATGAGTGTTGGCACAAGTATACTCCGTGTATTGCCAACGAGCAGTTCTATGATGTTTTTTCCTACATGCTATTTACAGACCCGCAACTATACAGACTTGTTCACGGTCATCATCATTCAAAAGTAAATACATGGGAGGACACCGAGTTCCATCCTCTTGGCAAGATCAATAACCGTTATTTACAAAGGGCATATAATTTTCTGGAAATAGTTCTGGGGATCATTTTTACTTTTGGTATTGTCATGCATATTTTGCCAAAGCATCCAAGGTATAAAGCTAAATATAAACAGTCAACCCATACGATCTCAATTTTGATGTGGATCCTGTTCTACGGCGGTGTAGGTTTTTTGTCAGCGTCTGTGTTTAATCTCGATGTTTATCCGGTAGCCATTTCTTTTTTGATAAGCTTTTGGCTTGGCTCGTTTATTATCCATCAAGCTCAACTTATCGAGCACGGCAATGTGATCGTCGAGGGAGATTATCATGAACGTAATATGGCTGCAAGAAACTTGAAAAATGACACTGTTTTTGAGAAGTTGTTTCATTTTTTGACTCACGGTGACACGCATGAACATGTGCTCCATCATACGGTAGTGGCGGTTTATTCAAGACCGTTTCCGGGCAAACTGCCAATGCCTGATGATGCGGTTTACATTTCATTAAAGGATCACATTGGGAATCTCTGGGGGATGGTCGCAAAGGGATAAATCACAAAATATGATTTTGATTTCCGGGCTAAGCGGACATCTGCATGTCTTCCATTTCAATAAGTCTCATAGCGTAGAAACGAGAGTTGTTTACTTTTTCAGCAAACCGGCTATTCCACGCATGCGCCAGTGAAAAGAACTATCCGGCTCTTGTCGTTTAGCGTCAAGCGGCAACTGTTCCTGAGTGGCCTCTCTATAGTTTTTTTTAGCCATGCAATCATCCAAGAATTTCATTTCATAGTCCATCGTCGGATTTGAAAAGTCAGATCGTTTTTGTAGATCGGCAAAACATTCGCCATGAGCCCGTTTACACTCGTCAAAGGTTTTGCCTTCCTGAAACCAATATTGGGAACAGCCAGAAGTTAAGAGTACGAGGAGGAGTATTAATAATTTGATTTTCATTTTTTAGATCCTTTTCTTAGAAAAACGGAATAAACTCCGTCATTGCCTGCTATCCTGTTCGTTCCAGCACTGCCCTGAACTGTTCACAATCGACGGTCATTTGATTGCCCTGAATTCGATATGTCGCATTGATTATATAGCCAGGCTTGTTGATGATAAGCGTGTTGCCGACGATCCGGTATCGCTCTTCGGTAATGGTCATTGTTCCGCCCGGTTCATTTCTTGTGGTAACAACCTCGCCGTTGGATTTGAATTCCACAAACATTGAGGTGTATGGAGGAGCGTCTGCTTTAACCAGACTGACGACTTTCCATTTTGTACCGGTCAGTGACGTAGGTTGGGACATATCATAGGTTTTGGCGGCTTTTTTGTCCTGTGAATTTCCGATGAGGTATCCGCTGCCTGCACCGATACCGGCACCGAGCAAAGTAGCGCCCGTACTACCGCCGATGGCTTGACCGATAAGAGCGCCAACACCTGCACCTGCCAGAGTACCCGTTTGCGTGCGTGTTTGACAGCCTCCTGAAGTAATGACTGTGGCGCAAATATACAGAGCAATGATGCCTGTAACGCTAAAACATCTTCCGGTTCTTTCATTAGTTTTCATTTTTAGCTTCCTTAAAATTTAGTTTACGATTGGTTTTGTTTGATACCAAATTATTTTAACTTCGTTAGTCTTATACCTTTAGGTTTCTCTCATATTATTGACCCCTCTGTTTTTAGTCCAAAATATTTAAAGTCGGCGGTTTTTTGTGCCACTTGCAACCTGATTTGGCTAACTCCTGGCCTAAGCCGAATAGTTTATTCATTCCCTTTTGATCAAATGTCAGTTTGTCCGGCAGCGCACAGTCTTCCGGGATGCCAATGTAATTAAAATCCGCATGATTTCGTCTGGCGATGGTGTAGATATAATGTAGGTGATCTTCGCCGTGCGCCTTATTTAATGTGGCCAATGCCCTTCTGGTGATTTTTGGCAAATTGCGTGAGACTTGTTCTGGCGCCGGCATGAGTTTGTCATTGCGTATAACATAAACGCGACTTTCGGTTTTTTCTTTTTTCTTTCCGTTAGCTGAAAAATTCAACATGAAATCGGAAATAAAAGCATCTGTGATCATCCCGCCGTCAACATGCATTTCATCATAAAAACGGCCATCCACTTCAACATCAAAATAAACCGGCGGAAATATACAAGGCAGCGAAAGCGCGGCAAGCACTACTTTGCGGAATAAATTGAGCGCATCAGGATGACCGCTATTTGCGATAACCCCCATGTTCCATACCATGAGGCGCTGGGCATCGAGGTTGGTCGTTCCCAGGTATAACCGTCTCCCCGTGTTATGCTCTTTGGCAATTGTCTTTAACACAGATTTGTCGGCATATTTTTCGATGAGCGCCTTTAATGGTTTAGTGTCAGCGAATGATTCATTCCAGAACCACGATATTAAATTTCTCGCATTAAAAATATTTGCTGTTGTGATCGTTGTGTATATTTCCTTTAGCATGTCATCATATTCGGAACCAATGAAAGCAGAAGCGGCGATTATAGAGCCTGTACTGATCCCTGTGACAATTTTAAACTTTGGCCTGGTTCCTGCTTGGCTCCATCCGCATAAAACCCCAGCTCCGAATGCTCCGTTTGCTCCACCGCCTGATAAAGCTAAAATATCATGACAAGCAGGACTGTCTTTCAAAAGATGGGTGCCCTCATGTTCCTGACGCATAGAGTTTGCGATGTCGTCCTTAAATACTTGGCAGTGCTGGCCATCCCATGCTCGCGTACCTTTGATCTCTTTTAGATCCGCCTCAAACATTCGACCTATAGGTACAGGATTTCGCGACAAAGAATGGCCCGATGCAAGGGACATGGCCGCTCTTGCGATCGTAAAACAGCGTTTCTTAGATGGTTCAGATTTATTTTTTAGCATGTGATAATCCCCTGCAATCACATTTTCTTTTTTTTCATTCATTTGCGAATAGGATTAACGCTCTGTATTGAGTTGTTCATAGGTAGTTGTGTCTGTGGGATGACAGCATTTTGGAAAACTCTGATCAGGACGGGGGTGTCCTGTCCCATGATTTTTTTCACAGCCGCTCTGATATCTTCTATTACATTAGCTGGTACTGGCTTTTCGGTACTCAATAATACTCGGATCATTTTGTCATTGCCACTGCCGGAACGTCCCAGAGCCATTACGGTCAATCCATCTATTTTGTCAACATGACCGTTTACATTACGTTTGAGTCTGTTGGATACGCGAAAGCTCATAGGTCTGGTCTGCCCGACAGCGAGTTTATTCGCCAAGCGGAAAACCAATGGTATTGAAAGTATAAGAAGCAGGAGTACTAAGATTGTGCTGATCCAGCGTATCTTAATGTATGATGGATGCCCTGTCTTTGTTCCGGGAACTCCGAGCCATCGAAAGACAGTTGCGGCTCCGAGAGCTATGGCGGCCAGGTTCGTAATGAGAAGTATTATCGCTCCATCGGCTTCGAGCATCTCCTCGTTTGCAAGCATTATTCCGACACAGGCAAGGGGAGGAACCAGTGCGGCTGCGATGGCGACGCCTACTATTGATTCGGCCACGGATTCGCGTGATACCGCATATGCAGCGGCCATCCCGGAAACAAAGGCTATAACCATGTCCATGATGTCCGGGTCCCCTCGCGCTAGTACTTCCAGCGGCATTTCATCGACGGGGGCAAGTAAACCAAGGGTAAATGACAGGAATAATCCGACAATAAGGCCCATTCCTGTTGCTATGGCAGAGCGTTTCATCAAGGCGAGATTTCCCTGCGCCAGTGCCAGACCTACGCCAATGATCGGAGTCATAAACGGTGCGACGAGCATGGCGCCGATGACGACCGACGAATTGTCGGCGAGTAAACCGAAAGAGGCGATCAATACCGAAAGCCCGGTCATTACAATGAAATCGGGAGTCAGTCGCGATCCTCCCTGTATGCGGTCGAATAACGAAACCCTGTCGGCAAGAGTCAGTTCGGGTAAGACGGCTTTTAAGCGTCTTCTTAATCTTCCAAATCTGGTTTTGGCAGCTAAGCTGGAAGGACGAAAGACTCCAATAGCAACGCTATCGGCGATTTGCGGCCGAAGTTTGAGCAACTGCACCCTGAGTTCATGTATCAGTTTTATAGATGTGCCGGCCAGGACTATAGCGTCGTTGGCCCTTACGGTCTGGATAATGCCCTGGTGGAAACCATCGGCCATCACTACTTGAGGAGTTATCCCTGAAGAGGGTTCTTCCATGCCCATCTCCTTCAACTGCAACTCCAACTCACGGGCAGCGATTTTTTTTGAATCACCTCCGAAGTCCGGCGATATGTGCAGCGGAATAATATCTCCCATTCCACTGCCAAGTTTTATGATGTGCTTTATGGCATGGCCCGATGCGGCTAGATCCATCGGGACAAGTATTCTTTCGATGCCCTTACTGTCATTGGTACCAAAGTCAACAAGTGTGACATCGCATGGCGCATTTCGTAAAAGTTTCTGTCCAAACTGCATATCCGGGGTGCCTGGATTCAGTTCTGCATTTACAGGAAAGTACACCATATCGATCTCCTGCTTTTTTATGATCTCGGCGACTTCCTGGTCCGGATACTGGCCCCTGATCTCCGGAAGCAAACTGACATTATTTTCCGGTAAACGATCAATTGTTTCTTTGAGTGCGTTACGCACCTTTTGTGGTTTTTCTATCAGGGGCCAGGCTTCAGTTCTACCCGGAACAGCGATTGGATTTAGAACGCAGTTAGTTGCGAGCAACTGCGAATTCTGTCTGCGCGCCGTTTCAGCGAGCCACGGCGCGGTCTGTTTCGCCATCTTCGAATGAGTTATAACAAGAAGAATTTTCATGTTAGACTGCGTTACTGCATTATACCAATGCAAATATTTTTTATACTCAGCTTAAACTTATCTAAGACGTCTTTCCAGACGCTTGCCCCATTCGTCCATCGCCTGCTTTGCGGCATCCCACTTTCCCAGGCCGGAAAAAGGAATCCTTGACCCTAACTGCGCTTCGACAAGCCCGGCGATCTGCTCGCCCGTTTTTGAGTCGAGTATCTCAGCTTCAAGCGTAGCCCCTCCGAGCCCAACGCCTGCTATCTTTGATATAGGGAGAATAGTTGTCGCATTTGACTTACTAATATCGGTAAGAGCCGCTCGAATTCTGGCAACGCCGATACCTGGCCGATATACAACTCTTTTTCCCGAAGCCTTTACAGCCTTAACGATTACGGAATGCATATAGTTTGTCAGTTTATCGATTTTCTTTTGATCGAGTTTGCCTTTCGAAGCCTCTTTGATGCCCTTAGCTCCGCTGTGAAAATAGACGCCGACTGTGTCTACCATGAAGCTTGAATACTTTCTTAAGGTACGCTCGTTCACATATTGAAGGCTTGAGCTTGATCTTGCCTGTAGCCGCGAATAGTCGGACAGATACCCGGTTTTGGTAACTGCCTCCGGCCCGCATCCGAACTGTACCAACATTACAACTATTACCATAGCCATTAACAAAATTGTTTTGTTCATTCTCGTTTCCATTTTTTGTCTCCTTAATTCTTAATGTTAGTTTTCTGTTTTCTATTATTTTGGGAAAAGGAACTGCAACTGGAACCGCAGTTGCCAGTCGGCTCCGTTTCTTGGCGACTGCAGGTTGTGAAATGCTTGTATAGAGGCGTTGACGTGCTGCTGGCCCATCTTGAAAACCCTGCCAAAACCGCCGCCTATCGGGATAGTCCATATTTGACTGGCATTTGCCGACCAGTTTGCCGTGATTTGCGAAGTACTGTTAAGATACCAGCCGTCTTTCATGTTATAATTTATAAACGGCTGGAAAGACATCAGGTTTACTTCCGGATCATTTCCACGATACGACCAGAGGTGACTAGCCAGGGCACCATATACCCATGGGCCTTTCATTTGCAATGCAAGAAACGCCGGTCCCGCCGACCAATTATCCGACCCTAATCTACCATCCGGACCGGAGTTCGTGGGCAATTCCAGGTGGGGACCAAATCCCACGATCCAATCACCTACTTTTTCTTTTCTAGCGAAGAATCCCTGAAACTGGATGTTACCCAGTCCATGGTTTCTATTCTGAATATCAGTAAATGGCGGCTGATTCAGTAATGGAATAATTGGCCGTGCGATAAAATTCCAGTCATCATTGAGACTAAACGGAATGACCGGCTGGATAAGAAGGGTACTCTGTGTTTTTCCTTTAGGCCCTGTCTCAAAAAACGTATTGTACTGAAACGGTAAACTGATCAGATCCGCTACGGGGTTTTGAGTGGCACGTTGCAGTTCGGCAGTTTCATCTTCTCCCGGCTCAATGATCCCGTCACCGTCTTCGATCACATCGTCATATCCGGATTCTTGTCCCAATGCACTAAACGACATAATCCAAACCAACATCAAAATCACAAACAACTTTTTCATAATTTACTTTCTATTTCTATTAGCTCACTGCTCGTTTTTGTTAAAGAGAATTTAATTGATTTTTTCAACATCTCCCGGGATCCACTTTTTTTCAAAATACGCTTTTTCGGGGCCATATAGACGGAGATAGACGAACCATCCCATGCCCGGCTTGGTCTGGACCCAGTTTTCCTTCGGAACATTGGCGGGGAGTCTGGGGCCAAAGTAGACATCAAAAGAGGCATCTTTGTTCGGCTTGGCGCCATGAACTGAGCCCACAAGCGGACGGCCAAGCTTGTTTTGTATCATCGAACGTGTCTCGTTGTCATAAGCCGTCAGGGACCAGAACATATTGGCCGGCACATCTTTGGGCAGATGAATCTTGTACGTGTTTTCACCGCTGAGCCACTGACCGTCTGCGTCCTGATAAGTCCCGATGTATTGCGAGCCCTGCCCTGGTATTGCAATTGTCATAGACTTGGCCGTACCTGCTGCCTCCCATGTATAACGACTGCGTAGATCGATTGCCATATACTCAGGCGTGTGAAATGTAGGGTCGCTAATGAATATGTACTTCCATTGACGCTTATCGGGATACGGATAAAGAATTTCTTTCTCAGTCCTGGGCTGCCATGCCACGGTCTTGGCCATAGCCCGTCCAATCTCTGCCGCTTCGGTAAGGATCTTTTTCATGCGTTTGTCCGGATTAAAGTCACGGCCATAGGCGATATCCAACGTCTCCAGCAGACCCAACATGGCCATGTCCTGTTCACGAGGGGGATTCTCATTAATGTAACGTGCCAGACTTTCAAAGTATGCAAAGCCTTCGTTGGTCAGAAAGTTTAGCTCCCTGCCAGAAGCAGAGATAAACCTCATCTTGGGCGGATTCTGCGCTTCTGACAACTTATATTGTTTATGCGTATGCATAAGCTCAACCAGTTCAGGGAAATCGTCACGAGTTTTAGGAATTGCACGCAGATAAAAGACCAGTATGTTCGTATCGGCCTTAACTACATGGTAATGCAGTGCTGGCATTGGTCCGTCATAGTCAGGCGGCAGAATCAGGAATCGCCCACCGCGATTTTGCTCCGGCGAAAACGGACCGCCCAGATCACAGAGAGGCTGCTGCCATATATTGTTCAGTGTTCCCAAAAGACCGGCAGGCAGTTCCATGACCATTGGCCCATCTCGCATGTCCAGTACACCGGACATATAGACGGTGTCCTGATTTGCCGTCAGAACCAATTGCTGCTGCTCGGCAGACTTCTCGGCGACGAGAACAGCACTGCTTCCGCAACCCAGTTCAATGTGCGCATCGGCCATCGCGCCGTAAGACGCCATAGGCAGCGCCCAAAGATAAATCTGCACCGCGCGCTGAAAATCCAGTTCATCATAAAGCTTCCGCACCGTTTCATCCGTTGGGTATCCGCTCTGGAACTGGAGCTTACCGAATCTCGAATCCATCGTATCCGCCAATCCACTCATTCCAATTACCAGTGATAAACAAACCAATATTAAAACCAGAAGTAGCTTCTTCATATTCACCTCCTTAAAGTATTTATATATTTCTGTTCACTGCTCGACTTAGAACTATTATTTATTTTTCCGCACAGTTGGCGGTATCCAATCACCCGTGAGGGCTTCAAGCGTAGGCCAGTAAACGCGTAAGACCAGGTCGAAGTTACCCTTCGGTGCGGGAAGCCAGTTCGATACCTTGTCCTTGTCCGGAGATGCATGCTGGATGTAGATATCCAGGGAACCGTCTTTGTTAAACCGAAGCTTGTCACGGTCTCCGATGGCATAGCGTCCGATCGGGTTATCCGCGAAGTACATTTCCTCGTCATACATCGAAAGCGACCAGAATCCACGGACCGGAGGCAACTTGTCTTTCTCAAAATGCAATACATAACGATGCCTGCCATCATACTGTTTTCCATCACTATCGACGCTTGTCATGGGGTAAACAGCATCTTCCGGCACATTAGCGCCAAGTCCGATTAGAGCAATAAAGGCTCGTAGTAAATAGGACGTGCCATAGTTGCCCACATTTTCACGCAAAAAATCCCAGCCGTTTACAAGCTCTCCAGTCTGTTTTTGCATAATCAATTTCTGTGCATCAATTGCCGCCTGTTCGAGAGCTTTTTGTTTTCGAGAACGCATCTTTGAAAAGCTAAAGTCCTCTCCCGGGACGATACCGATCTGCTTAAGCAACTGCACCATGTTCCAATCCAATTCATGGGGGGGATTATCTTTCAATAGTTTGGCGAACAATTCAAAAAACGTCTTGGCATTCATATTGGCCACTTGGATCGGAGGCGGCGTTTTCATATCCCAATTCGGATTGACGAGGCTCTTCGCCGGCGTTTTGTTGGCTTTATCCCACTGGCTCAACGGCATCACTTTGTAACCGTCTTGTATCTTGTGGACTTTTTTGTAATCCTTCTTACCATTGGTTTGAGTTCGACCTACGATCCACCCCATGTTGGTTGTTGCACGAATGGGTTCGACCTCATCGGGCAGTGTCCCCTGCCAATTTGGCCCGACGATGGCGTAATTGGCCGCATCTGTACCTGTGATCCTGCTGCCCGGTGACGCAATGACGTCTGTCCACATGTCGAGCATTTGCAGCATGTAGTATCTGCCTCTGGTGTCGGCAACCGAGAGTATCTGCGGTTCTTTGGAAACATCAAACCAAAGGATCGAATACAACGTATCGGCATTGGGCCGCACGATCTCCCTGAACGTATGATCCGGAAAGGCTCGCAAATGGGCGAACTGGTTCATCGGGGCGGTAACGCCTTTGGCGGCTTCTACATTCGTCGAAACTCGGCGTGTAATCTCCATTAGGACCAGTGGATAGGCATATATGTAAGCCTGAACACCAATTTC
>DRGS01000211.1 GCA_011053245.1 Phycisphaerales bacterium | reverse complement strand
GTTATAGAGTATGCCATCGAAGAGGCGCGTGCCCTGAACCATAATTATGTCGGAACGGAACACATTCTTTTGGGCTTGCTCAGAGAAACCGAAGGTGTCGCGGCACAGGTGCTGATGAACCTCGGGCTTAAGCTCGAAGATGTCCGCCAGGAAGTGTTGAATCTTTTGGGTGCGGGCGTTGACAGTTCATACCAGAGTATGGGGATGAAGATGGGGCCTAGTTCCGCTGCTCAGAAACAGAAAAGCAAAACACCGGCTCTGGACAGCTTCGGAAGGGACCTTACGGAGCTGGCGGCAGAAGGCAAACTTGATCCGGTAATCGGAAGAGCGGATGAGATAGAACGTCTTATTCAGATACTGTGCCGACGGACCAAGAACAATCCTGTGCTGCTTGGCGAGGCGGGTGTGGGCAAGACCGCTATCGTCGAAGGCATGTCTCAAAAGATAGTCAATAACGAGATTCCCGAGATACTCAAGGATAAACGCATGGTTGTTCTTGACCTTGCAATGATGGTTGCAGGCACCAAGTATCGCGGACAGTTCGAAGAACGCATAAAAGCGGTTATCAATGAAGTAAAGCGTGCCGGAAACGTCATACTTTTCATTGATGAGTTGCATACTCTCGTCGGAGCAGGCGGAGCCGAGGGTGCTATCGATGCTTCCAACGTCTTGAAGCCCGCACTTGCCCGTGGTGAGGTTCAGTGTATAGGTGCGACGACATTTGACGAGTATAGAAAATATATTGAGAAGGACGCGGCACTTGAAAGACGCTTCCAGACAATACCGGTTGAGCCTCCTACGAAAGAAGAGGCCGTGGAAATTCTGAAGGGTTTGCGCGACCGTTATGAGGATCATCACAAGGTTCGCTTTACGGATGATGCTTTGTATCAGGCTGTGGAGCTTTCCGTGCGGTACATTAGCGGAAGGTGTTTGCCGGATAAAGCAATCGACGTTATCGACGAAGCCGGTGCAAGGGTAAGACTCAAGAATATGACACCGCCGCCGGATCTTGCGGAGATTGAAACGAAGATCGAAAAGCTTCAGGGTGAAAAGGACGAGGCGGTGCGAGCGGCAGACTATGAACGAGCCGCTGCTCTGAGGGATCAGGCCCAGCAGTTACTCGATGAAAAAGCCGAGGTCAAACGAGCGTGGAGTGAAAAGAGCAAAGAAACCGCCGGTGAGGTTGACGTTGAGGTCATTGCCGAGGTGGTGAGCAAGATGACCGGTGTTCCGCTTACGCGACTTGAGAAAAAGGAGGCCCAGAGGCTACTTGAGCTTGAAAACGAACTCCATAAAACGGTTGTTTCCCAGGATGATGCCATTACAGCTATCTCCAAGTCCGTCAGAAGAAGTCGTTCCGGTCTTAAGGATCCCAACCGTCCGATGGGAAGTTTCATTTTCATCGGTCCCAGCGGTGTCGGTAAGACGCTGCTTGCAAGGGCTTTGGCGGAATTTATGTTCGGCGATGCCGACGCGCTCATACAGATCGACATGAGCGAGTATATGGAAAAGCACAACGTCAGCAGGCTTGTCGGTGCCCCTCCCGGATATGTCGGATATGAAGAGGGCGGTCAACTTACAGAGCGCATCCGGCGGAGGCCTTATGCGGTTCTATTACTGGATGAGATTGAGAAGGCGCATTCGGATGTTTCGAATATGCTCTTGCAGATCATGGAAGAGGGTCGGCTGACAGATAGCTTCGGTCGCCATATCGATTTCAGAAATGTGATCCTTATTATGACAAGTAATATCGGTGCCGATCTGATACGCAACCAGGGAGGATTTGGTTTTGGGAAACGTACCGAGGAATCCAATTATGAAAAGATGAAAGAGATGCTCGACAAGGAGATAGAGCATTACTTCAGACCGGAGTTCCTCAACCGTCTCGATGCGCAGATCGTCTTTAGAGCTTTGACAAGAGATGACCTTGCGACGATTGTTGAGTACGAACTCAATAAGGTATTCAAGCGTCTTATCGAACATGGATTGCACCTTGATATTAATGCTGCCGCGAAGGAATTCCTTATTGATAAAGGTTACAATCCTGAATTCGGTGCCAGGCCGCTGCGTCGTGCGATCGAAAACTATGTCGAGGATCCGCTTTCAGAGGGCCTTCTCAGGGGCGAATATAAGGATAAGAACATTATCAAGATCGACGTCAAGGACGAGGACAGCCTTAACTTTAAGGGAATAAAATCGAAGAAGGCTTTCAAAGAAGAAGAGGCCGTCATTCACGCCGAAACTGAATAGCCTTTGATATAAAAATAAAAAGACGCGAGCCTGGATATTTTTCGGGTCGCGTCTTTTTTTATTTACTTTGTTTTGCCAGTTTGCCTTCAGTGAATAGTCGTATTGCTTTCGGGTAGGCTTTGCATTCTTCCTTAAAGACTCTGGCGGCTAACGAATCGGCATCGTCATCGTCTTTTACCTTGCAGGATCGCTGGACGATTATGGTTCCCTTGTCATATTCATTTGTGCAGAAG
Organism: Phycisphaerales bacterium; assembly: GCA_011053245.1. Next base: position 17,210 of record DRGS01000211.1, on the reverse strand, counting down.
TGGACGGTACAGCCGCTTACCTTACAGCCTTGTTTGATGACCGCTTCGTGAACATGGTGCCCCCATATGCCCTGACCGCCGAAACTCGGCAATAGCGCCGGGTGAATGTTCATTACACGATTTTCATATTGCTTTGGTATACGCCACAGGCAAAGCCATCCGGCCTGGATGACCAGATCGACTTTTGCTTTGTCAAGCTCGGAGGCGATGCAATTACTGAACTCGGTGATGTCGGGGTGATCCTTTTTGCGAATGACAGCAGGTTCGATCCCTATCCCCTTTGCAAGCTCGACACCTCTTACCGTCGATAGCGAACTTATCACAACGACGATCTCGGCGTTAAGCGTTCCATCGGAGATGCACTTCTGGATGTTTACCATTGTCGTTCCGCCGCCGCTCAGGAGGATGCCGAGTCGAAGTTTCCTCTGCTTTGTGTTGACCATTGCCGATGGTGAAATTTTGGCGTCGACGTTGCCCTTTTTATCCATTGCCCGATTGGCAAGTGCGTCGGCTTCTTCGTTCTTCTCGCGTCTGATATGGTTTATCTGCCAGCTCTTAATACCGGACAAAAGTCTTATGCACTGGGAGTAAAGAATTTTGAGATTAGCGTTCTTAACCTTGTACTGGCCGTTAATCTGTTTAACCATCAGCTCGCTGTCGCTGTAAATTGAAATGTTATCCATGCCCATTTCCGCTACCGCTTTCAAGCTGCCAAGTAAAGCTGTGTACTCTGCGACATTGTTCGTGGTTTTCTTCAGATAGCAACCTCTGCCGGCTACGATGTTACCGTCGGCATCCTTGAGGATATAGGCTGCGCCGCCGGGTCCGGGATTACCTCTGCTTCCCCCATCAGTGTAAATGGTTATGCGATCCATCACATTCAAAGTCCTTGTCAGAATTGATCAGGAGTCCTCTTTGTCCTTTATCACAAGTATTCTCGAACAACTTCCGCATCTGATAATGTCATCTTTTGTCATAAGTTGATTGACCGATTCTGCGGTCAGTGCCATAAAGCATCCGCCGCAAGTGTAAGTTCCGCGTTTTTCATCCTGAAGCTCAACCGTTGCAATCGCTTCACCGTCGTATGTGTCGGCGGTGCGGTTGAAAATTTGCAGTGCATCGGCAGGGACATCCTTTGCGGCATTGTCCCACTCGGCTTGGATCTCGGCGATCTCCTCTTCGTAGACAGTTGCTTTGCCTTCTGTTTCTTTGCGAATCTGTTCGAGTTTACTTTTTTGCTCGTCGATCTGGCCCTGTATCTGTGCGCAGTCGGCTTCGTCGATCTCTATATTCTTGAGCAGGTCAAGTTCCTGTGTTTCGATTTTGGTATTGTCGGCTTTTGAGGTGTTAAGTTCTGACAAGATGGCCGCATATTCTTTATTGGTTTTTGCCAGATTAAGGGCTGCCCTGTATTTCGCGATATGCTCATCTCTCCCTTTAAGCTCCAGTTCAAGCCTGTCGGACTGAACCTTGGTCAGTTTTATCTCCTCCTGCTTGGCCTCAAGCGAATTTTGAAGGTTTCGCAGTTGATTTTCCTGAAAGATGACGGTCCTTCTACATCTTGTGAGTTTGTTTTTTGCGGCACGAAGGCGGTTTTCTGTGCTTTGCAGCTTGCTCAACGAATGCAGTACTGGTCCCATTTATGCTCCCTTATCAATATTTCTTGCCTGCAAGTCCATAATCCTGCTATTATGCCTTACAAAAAAAAAACTGCAACAAAAATCTTTTGTTTTTTTTCATCTTCGGCCATTTCGTGCTATAATTGGGCTTATCGTGAAAGAATTACTAAAAAAACTTATCCAAGCCAGGTCAACCGTTGATGTTGGAGAGCTTGCCGCGGCGAATATATTAGCGGATTATTTCACCGATCACGGCTTTGATTGCCGCGTTGACACATGGGACAATGAAGCTGGAGTAACGAGAGCTAACTGCCTGGGACACTTAAAAAGCAGCGGTGAAAATCCTGCATTGCTCTTCGCCAGCCATCTGGATGTTGTTCCGCCCGGCGATTCGCCGTGGTCAACAGATCCCTTCGACCCGGTGGAAACCGACGGCAGGATTTACGGCAGGGGGTCCACAGATATGAAAGGGCCAATGGTCGCCGCTGCCGCCGCTATCGTTGACTGTCTGGAGAGTGGAGCAGAGCTGAAGGGCGACATTATTTTTGCCGCTACGGCGGGCGAGGAAACCGACAGTTGCGGTATAAAGCGTTTTGTCAAAGATTTTCAGCGCCAATCCCAGCCCATAGCCGGGATAATCATCCCGGAACCTACCGATTTCAAAGCGGTCATCGCTCATCGTGGTATGCTCTGGCTTGAGATCACTACCGCTGGCAAAACCGCCCACAGTTCCATGCCTCATCTCGGCGTAAATGCTGTAAGTAAAATGATGAAGCTGCTCGATCATCTGAAAGATTTTCAACCGATTTTCACCGTCCATCCACTGCTTGGCGCCCCTTCCATGAGTGTAAATGTAATTCACGGTGGCAAAGCTGCTAATGTTGTGCCGGACAGTTGCTCGGTCACTGTCGATATAAGGACCGTACCCGGCCAGTTGCACACCGATATTACGGAGCAACTCAAGGGTTTTTTTGAGGAGCTTGAAAGACAGGATTCCGAGTTTCATGCCGAGATAGAGATCCTGCGAACCATCGAAGCTCTTGAAGGTGACGCGGACTGTGAATTTGTCAGCAATATCTGCCGTGCCGGTGGTATTGCCGAAACGTCAGCGGTCGGCTATACGACGGACGGCCCCTTTTTGCTACCACTCGAAGCTCCTATCGTTATATTCGGCCCGGGTAAATCGTCTATTTGCCACCAGCCCGATGAGTACATTGAGATCGCCGATATCGAGACCGGCACCGCCAGCTTCAAAAAGATGATCACAAGTATTCTGTGTGACTGATGATTACCGCGAATGGGCCGTTAGGACTTTGGTCCTATGTCGAACACAAAGTTCTTTTCGAACATTTCTTCGAAGTCGAATACATCGTCAAAATCTTCAATGGCATCGTTTTCCTGGCCGCTCATCCAGTTGTTGGCGATCATCAGGTAGACGATCTCGCCGAAATCGCGGGTGGTCCTTACCGACCATTTGTTGAACACGGTCCTTGCCAGCCTGCCCCATTGCTCTATCGCAAGCAAAGCCAGACCCTTTGACAGTTCGCCGCCGGAGATATGACGCTGCTCGGGATCGGTGATCTGTCCCGAACGTATTTCCTGGATCGTTCGGCCTAATCCTTCGTGGACGAACAGCAGGGCCTTGACATCATACCTGCCATCTTCAAGAGCAACTTCTTCGATTGATTTCTTGACCATTTTAAGAACACGTCAAAATTAACATCTTATTCTAATGAACTCGTAAGCCGGGTTTTGCGCCGGCATCGGCTGTCAATATGTACAGGTCGCTGCCGCCAGGACCTGCGGCAAGTATCATTCCCTCGGAAAGGCCGAAACGCATCTTGCGCGGTTTAAGGTTCGCCACGCAGATGACGGTTTTACCCACCAGATCGGCGGGGTCGTAAGCTTTGGCTATGCCGGCAAAGACGTTTTTCTTCAAGCCTCCGATATCCAGTTGCAAATGGAGAAGTTTGTCGGCTCCTTCGACGGCTTCGGCGATCTCAACCTTAGCGATCCGCAGATCAACCTTCATCACATCTTCTATCGTACATTCAGCTTCGATCGGTTCATCCAAAACGACCTGCTCGCTTACCTCAGCGCCCGCGTCCTGATCCTTACTTTCTTCAATCATTGCGTCAACCTTATCCTTATCTACTCTTTCGACTAATCTTACGAATTTATTTATCTTGTGATCTTCAAGCACCGTTTCGACATCGGCAAAGCTCAAAGGTTCGACATTCAGGAACTGCTCGATCTTGGCGGCGTAGTCCGGCAGTACAGCCTTCAAATAGATAGTGAGTATCTTGACGGCGTTGGCCACGGTTGTAAGTATCTGCCGCGTCCCTTCCGGATCGGTCTTGATCGTCACCCATGGCTGCTTGGTGTCAACGTATCTGTTTGTTTCATCGGCAAGAGCGGAAATGATGCGCATGGCATGGGCGTAATTGAGACTTTCAAAGCCGGCGACGATCTCATCCTTGGCATTTTGTAATTTCGCGATAAGCTCGTTACCTTCGTCGTCGGGTTTGCTCAGCAGGCCGTCGAGCTTTTTCGTTAGCATTGGTCCCGACCTGGATGCGAGGTTGGCTAATTTACCGACGAGATCGGAGTTGACCTTGGCGATAAAATCGTCGAAGTTAAGATCAATATCGTCAATGCCCGCGCTGAGTTTGCTCGCGTAGTAAAATCGCAAATACTCCTGGTCGAGATGCTTGAGATAGGTTTCAGCTTTTATGAACGTGCCCTTGCTCTTGCTCATCTTCTGTCCGTTGACAGTGAGAAAACCATGCACGAAGAGTTTGTTGGCTACTTTGAACTTTGCGCTGATCAACATCGCCGGCCAGAACAGAGCGTGGAAATACATAATGTCCTTACCGATAAAATGGTAAAGCTCGTACTCGTCGCTGTTCCAGACTTTTTCGAAGTCAAGTCCGTTTTTGTCGCAGTAGTTTTTGCACGAAGCCATGTATCCGATAGGGGCGTCAAGCCAGACGTAAAAGAATTTGTCCTCCTCGCCCGGGATCTTAAAGCCGAAGTACGGCCCGTCACGCGAAATGTCCCAGTCCTTCAGTCCGGTCTTGAACCATTCGTCCAGTTTGTTAAGAACCGCCGTTTGGGTATATCCGCCCTCGATGAGTTCTTTGAGCCGGTCGCCGTAATCGCCTAATTTGAAAAAGTAGTGCAAACTTTTCCGCCGGACAGGCTCGTTGCCGCATTTGGCACACGCAGGGTTTATCAGATCGGTCGGGTGGTGAGTGCCGCTGCAGGCGTCGCATGAATCGCCGTACTGATCCTCGGCCTTGCATCTCGGGCATGTTCCGCGGACATAACGGTCCGGCAGCCACATATTACAATGCTCGCAATAGGCTTGGGCGACGCTGCGTTTGGCAATGGAATCGTTTTCCACGGCGCAATTGTAAAGCAACTCGCTGAACTGGCGATTCTCCTCGGAGTGCGTGGAGTAGTAATTGTCAAATTCGACTTTGAAGCCATCAAAATCTCTTGTGTGCTCCGCATGAACGCGTTCGATAAGTTTTTCCGGCGTGATGCCTTCGTCTCTTGCCCGGATCATTACGGGCGTTCCGTGTGTGTCATCGGCGCAGAAATAAAGGCACTCGTTGCCATTGAGTTTCTGGAACCTTACCCAGATATCCGTTTGGAGATATTCGACCATGTGGCCGATATGGATCGCGCCATTTGCGTAGGGCAGTGCTGATGTAACAACGATCTTGCGTCCCATTTACTTTTCCTCTGTCGCTTTGTTGTCGTCATTGTCATTTGTTTCTGTTTTCTTTTGACTGTCTCGCCATTTCTTACCACGTCTTCTTCTCTTCTTCTTTTTGGGCTTGGGCGCCGGGCCATTTTCGGTTTTGTCGTCATCGGCAGCCGGCTGTTTTACTTCTGTGGGTTTCTCGGCGACAACCTCACTGGTTTCTTCGACAACGGCAGCCGGTTTTTCAGGGACAACTGCTGGTTTCGAATTCTCCCTTGCAGGCCTTCGTTCGCGTGGCTTTTCAAGCGGCCTTACCTCGGGCTTATCAGCAGGTTTGGTTTCGGCAACCGGGACAGCCTCCCTTTTGCCGGTTTGATACTCAACTACGACAAGCTGTGTCATGATCTGAGAATCAACGACGCGGCCTATGCCGTTTTTCGTTTCGAGCCATACGTTTTTCCTCGGTAGATTGGCTTTCAATTCTTTGTAAGTTTCATCTTCATATCTCAGACAGCATTTCAGACGCCCGCAGTGGCCCGATATTTTTGACGGGTCAAGCGTAGCCTTCTGTATCTTGGCCATTCTCATATTAACAGGCGACAATATTTTAAGAAAACGCCTGCAGCAGCATTCCTGACCGCAACTCTCATAATCGCTGATAAGTCTGGCTTCGTCGCGAGCGCCGATCTGCCGCAGTTCGATCCGCGTCTGGTATTCCCGGGCAAGCTTCTTGACCAGATCCCTGAAATCAACCCTTCCGGCACTGGTAAAGTACATGATTATCCGCTCGCCGCCAAAGACGTGCTCACTTTCGACGATCTTCATAGGAAGTTCCATCTCGTCAGCATACCGCTGGCAGCATTTCAGTTCCTCTTTAGCGGAAACTTCTAAGTGCCTTTCCTCCATCAGGTCGTCTTTTGTTGCGTATCGAACGAGAGTGCCGCCCGTTGTCAGTGGATAATCTCTGGACCGGCTCTCGTAATAATTCTCTAATTCTTTGCGGCCGCAGCGAAAGTGCCCGCCTTTGTAGCAGTGCACCCCGACAATATCGCCTAATTCCAGCCCGCGTTCGGTCTTGATGACTACGCGTGTGGCGGTTTTCAGGATTTGCTTTTCCTTATGGGTAAACCAACCGAGTCCGCCCATTTTTCCATATCGGACCAGTACCGTATTTTTTTCTTTTTGGCCTTTCGGGGCCGTTGTTTCCTGCTGTGTCATTATATTTGTAAACCTTTATGGTATTGTTTATAAGATTATTTTAGCTCTACCGGCGTCAAAATCGCCTCATAAGGATATTGTACCGCAACCGGACAGATTTAACAATAGTTCATCAAAAATCAATTTTTCATTTACGTTCGCATCGATCCAACGTGCCTTTTCGGCTATTATATCGACCTGCTCAGCGGCTTTTTCAGGGTCAAATCGCTGCTGCATCCCTTCGATAAGCCTTGCCTGGTCGCTGTTTACCAACACAGCCTCCCCGTCAAGAGCAGACCTCATCACATCCGTGAAAACCGCTGTTATCATCTGTAAAAGCCCCTTTTGGGCACGTCTCGTAATGTCCTTTTTGCTGACATCTGCCTCTATTTCGGACCATGCGGTACCTATTTTCTTGGCCGCCGCACAGACCCACTCGGCAAGATCAAGGGATTCGCCCGGCTGATACTTGCAAAGACGTTCGAGAAGTTCGGTTTTTATCGCATAGCAACTTGTCTCCTTGGGTTCCAACTTCGCCCACGCCATTGCCGTCCCCATACTCCCCTCACTGAACCTCGCCCAATAAGTCGCTTCACTTACGGCGACCCCGGTCTGTATAAGCTTCTCAACGATGATTTGTTCGTCGATAGGGCCAAATTGCAGAACCTGACACCTCGAAAGTGTCGTCGGTAAGAGTTTATCGACCCGGCTGCACAGCAGTATGATAACGCAATTGGCAGGTGGCTCTTCAAGTACTTTCAGCAGGGTGTTTTGTGATGATCTGTTGAGTTTTTCCGCTTCGCTGATGACATAAACCACATGGCTGCCCATTACCGGCGCCGCGGCGATCTTTTCGATAAGAAATTCGTCGATGACACTCTTGGGCAGGTCAAGGGGCGTATCTTCCTTTTTCCCTTTTCTCGTGTACCTTTTCAATTCTTTGTAAATGTGGTGAAAGTCCGCGTGCCCGTCGCTTTCAAACAGTATGCACGATCTGCACTTGCCGCAACTGTCGGGGTCGTGCCCTTTGCTCATTTCGTCGTTGCAGGTAAGAAGTTTCGCCCATTCCCTGGCGGTTTTGAATTTACCCACACCATCGGCCCCGGCGAAAATATACGCATGGGCCAGCCGATCTATCGCCAGCGCGGATTTGAGCTTGTTAATGGCTCTGTCCTGACAGAATATATCTTTTATACTCATTTCAATTCCGAAAAGCGGCTCATGACGGCCTCTTTGATTTCCTTATGCACAGTTTCAATATCTTGCGTCGCATCGACGATTGCGATGTTGTCCGCCGATCCGGGCAATTCGAGAAATCCCTGGCGGACCTTTTCGTGGTACTCGCTGCCCTTTTGCTCTACACGGTCCAGCGCACGATCCATCCTCGTAGCTGCCGTTGCAAGGTCCACATCGAGAATGATCGTAATGTCCGGCCATGTCCGCTCAAGACAGTGGTTTGCAACATCAATTACTTTAGCGGTCCCGAATTCTCCGGCGCTGCCCTGATAGGCGCAGGTACTTGAGACCCATCTATCCATAACGACCCACAGACCTTTCTCTATTGCCGGGCGTATTTCCTCCTGCCATAATTGTGCCCTTGCCGCCATATACAACAGCAGCTCCGTGCGGACATCCATAGCGTGATGCTCCGGGTCCAGCAGAATTTCTCTGATCTTTTCACCGATAAAGGTGGTCCCCGGATCGCGGAACGTCTTTACGGTTTTGCCCCGCTCGCCGAGCCACTCCGAGAGCATCCTGCACTGCGTACTTTTACCGCAGCCGTCGCCGCCGTCTAAAACTATAAAACTTCCTTTTTGTTTATTCGTCAATCTCTAATCCCCCGAGTTCGGCTTTTTCTTTCAGAGTATTGGCGACAAACAGCACCGCCGCAAGCGTGACCGCAAGATTAAGCGTACCTAAAACTATCGCCCAGATACCCATCGTAAAATACTGCACCCCTGTAGCGGCGTCACTGCCAGCCTGATTAGGACGCATAACAAAAAATACCTGTACGATAACCCATACCATAAACAGAGCGATGATCGATCTGTTGTCCATAAGCCTGTACTGCTTTAGTGATTGGAACGATTTTCTTAAATTGTAGTCGCAAGTTACTATCATTGCCGGTATCAGCAGGCATGGCTTCATCAAGATGATACGCGCAAGGGGTTGTGCGCCACGAGTTATCCATATCGGAAATTTTTCTACTTCATGATTCGTGCCCCATAAATTGCCGAATACCACCACCAGTACAAACCATACCGCAAAAAGAGAGACCGCAAAGATGATCTCGAATCGTACTATCCGCCAGAAAAAAGACCTCCCCGTCTTTAGCAGTTCTATCGGTTCTCTATGTCTGCAGCCGCCGGTCACTGCCGTTCGGAGAAATCCTAATCTCAGCATCTCAGAGACGATCAGGAAAATAATGACTCCAAAGCCGACCATAAAGGCCCATCCGTCGGGAAGCGATGCAAACGGAGCCCCTTCCGTTGTGCCGTCAAATGAAACCGACATTTTGAGTGTATGCCAGCTAAGCATGATCAGGCACGCGTGAAACGCGATCACCAGAACCGCTTCCGGCCACCTGCTCTTAAGCAGTTCAATTACTCCGGGCAACTCGACCCGTTCGGGAGAGTCATTCACGATGGCAGTATTATCGTCTTGCAATTATCTTTTCACCTTTTATAGTTTTTTCGGTTTTTATTTTTTTAACCACGAAGAGCACGAAACACACGAAGATTTTTAAAATAAATAAAATAATTATTTTCAGGGATCAAAGCACAAATCGTTTTATTCCGTCTTTCAGCAACTTTACATTAAAATTGATAAGCAAACCTGTCTTGATATTTGTCAGTTTCATATACGTTAATATCTGCACCTCATAGACAGGGGTGACTTTGTCAACCGCCTTAAGCTCGACGATCAATTTGTCTTCAACCATAATATCCGCTTTGTAACCGCAATCCAGTGTGATCTCTTTGTATTTGACCGAAATCTCTTTTTGCGTTTGATGCCCGATGCCCGCTTGTAAAAGTTCATAAGAAAGACACTGCTCGTAAGCAGACTCAAGCAAACCAGGTCCGAGGTTCCTATGAACCTCTATAGCACAGCCGATCACTTTGTTGGAGAGTTCATCAAATTCCATTTTTATTTCCTTCTCTTTTTCTTTTTTTCCTTCATAATTATTTTATATCTTCGTGCCTTTCGTGCTCTTCGTGGTTCAAAAAAAGCGACTAAGCAAACCTCTATCGTCTTGCAAGTTCGACCTTTCCCGTGCCTACTATCGACCGTAATTTTTTGCAGAATTCGACATCGGGTTTCACGCTGAGTTTTCTATCCGCTGCTGTTGATATTCTCATGCCCTTCTTTGTTGTCAGTGTCACGAACAGCGGACTCTTACCTTTATGAGCTGCGCAGAGGCTTCGTATGCTTTCGATCCTCTCTGCCGTTATATCGGCATCTGTCATGTGTATCCGAACCTTCGCAGCCAATTTATCCGTCACATCTTCGATGGTCACAAGCTCATCGCAGAGGATATTCGGCGTTTGCCGCTTGCAGTCAACCTTGCCCCGGACGAATAGTATCCTGTCAACTTCAAGCGTATCCGAGAATTTCTCAAGAACTTTCGGGAACATCACAACTTCGCAATTACCCTGAAGATCTTCAAGAACAAAGACCGCCATCTTGGCTCCGGCATTCCTGCCATTCTTTGTAATAATGCTGCGTATCTTCGTAACCATGCCACCGATAACAATATCCTGATCCTGACCCTTATTGAGCAGATCCTTCGTATTTGCCGACGAATATGCGTCGAGCGTTTCGGCGTGCCTGCTCAGCGGATTGCTCGTGACATAAAAACCAAGCACATCCTTTTCATAAGTAAGCATCTGCATCTCAGTCCACGGCGGAACATCCGGAAGCGTCTCGTGATCCTTTGAAGCGTCATCCGCAAAACCGCCAGCTCCGAAAAAGTTCATCTGTCCCTTTTGAAGATCGGCTTGCAGATTCGATCCTGCCTGCATTGCTTTTTCCATCGCTGCTATCATCTGTGCCCGGCTGCCGCCTAACTTATCGAACGCGCCTGCTTTTATCAGTGCCTCTATGACCTGTTTATTCGCCGCCCGAAGATCGACATTCTCACAGAAATCAAACAAACTTGAAAATCTGCCGACCTTTTCACGCGCTGCGATGATCTGCACGACAGCCTTTTCGCCTACTCCCTTAACCGCCCCTAATCCGAAGCGTATCACGCGCCCATCTTTTTCGCGGTCATGCTCCTGGCTGCGGACCACCGTAAAATCGACGAAACTTTCATTGATGTCAGGACTGAGCACCTCGATACCCATCTGCCTGCTCTCTGTAATGTACTCGACGACCTTATCGGTATTGCCCATTTCATAAGTCAAGAGGGCCGCCATGAACTCAACCGGGTAATACGCTTTCAGGTACGCCGTCTGATACGCGATAAAGGAATACCGCGTCGCGTGACTTTTATTAAAACCGTAACCAGCGAATTCCTCTATAAGATCGAATATCTCACTGGCCTGGTCCTCGGTAAGACCTTTTGAAAGGCATCCGGCGACGAACTGTTCCTTGGCCTTTGCTATTGCCTTGCGATTTTTCTTTCCGATAGCCTTGATCAGTGCATACGCCTCTCGCAACGGAATATCGCCAAGCCGGTTACAGATACGCATCACCTGTTCCTGATAGACCATGATCCCGAAAGTCTCTTCGAGAACCTCACGCATTATCGGATGCGGCACTTCCCACTTGCCTCCGTGTTTCCGGTCGATAAAATCAGGGATAAGCGCCATCGGCCCGGGCCGGTAAAGCGCGTTTGCCGCGATCAGATCCTCGAAACGGTCGGGCCGCAGTTTCATCAGCAGATCCGCCATACCGCCGGATTCGAACTGGAACACACCCTTTGTCTTTCCGCTCCCGAATATTTCCGACAGCACCTTCGCATCTTTCAGGTCGATCTTCTCAATATCAATATCCACACCGTGAACCTCTTTGACCAATTGGATCGCACGTTCGATTACGCTAAGCGTCCTAAGCCCCAAAAAGTCCATCTTCAGCAAGCCCACCTTTTCAACGGTAGGCCCCTCGAACTGCGTTATCAGATCGTCCGAACCCGCGGCTTTATAAAGCGGAAGAAAATTCGTCAAAGGCTCATCGGCGATAACCACCGCACAGGCATGTACCGAAGCGTGCCGCGTAAGCCCCTCAAGTTTTTTTGCTATCTCGATAACATCATGCGTAAGCGGATCTTCATCGTAAGCCTTCTTGAATTCCGGCTCGACCTTCAACGCCTTATCCAGTGTCATTTTAAGATCGGTCGGTATCAGCTTCGCCAATCGGTCCGCCTCTGCCAATGGAACATTCATCACACGGCAAACATCCCGCATCGCCGCCCGCGCTTTCATCGTCCCGAACGTGATGACCTGTGCGATATGCCCGTATTTTTCCCGAACATATTCCAGCAGCCTCGGCCTGCCGACCTGACACATATCGACATCGATATCAGGCATCTCGTTTCGTTCCGGATCCATGAACCGCTCGAACAGCAGGTCATAATGTATCGGGTCTATGTTGCATATCCCCAGGCAATAACCGACTACGGTCCCGACGGCGCTTCCCCTTGCCCCTACCGGGATACCATGTTCCGTCGCCCACCTGCACAGCTCCCACACGATAAGGAAGTAACTCGAAAAACCCTTGCCCTCGATCACTTCCAGTTCCCTGTCGATCCTTTTTTTGATCTCAGGCGTGATCTTTTTGTATCGTTTCTTCGCCCCTTCATAGCATATCTTCGTAAGGAAATCTTCCGCACTGCTCCCATCCGCCGGCGTAAACGAAGGTGCATGCCGGCTCTTAAGATCAATATCGATATTGCACCGCTCAGCGATCGCCAGCGTATTATCACACGCCTCGGGAACATCACTGAAAAGTTCCCGCATCTCTTCGCTGCTCTTGAGATAAACGTCCTTCGGATACTTCATGCGGTTCTCATCCGTCACCAGTTTCCCCGTACTGATACAAGTCAGCGCATCGTGAGCGGTATAGTCATCTTCATTGAGAAAATGCACATCGTTAGTTGCGACCAACCCGATCCCCATTTCGTTTGCAAGTTCGATAAGCTGCCCGCGAACATCCGGGATATCCGGGTCGTCATGTTCCTGCAATTCGATGAAAAACCGGTCCGTGCCAAAAATATCCAGATAGCTCTGAGCCAGTTCCATCGCCTTTTCTTTATTCCCCTTAGCAAGAGCCGCCGGAACCTCACCGCCGACGCACGCGCTCGTGCAGATTATACCCTCGTTAAGCTCTTTCAATATCTCCTTATCGATACGCGGCCGATAGTAGAACCCCTCGGTAAAACCGGCACTGGAAAGTTTCAGCAGATTCTTATACCCCGTCGTATTCTCCGCAAGCAGAATAAGGTGCGACGATGCGTCTTTGATCGAGGTCTTTTGCTTATCCAGCCGTGACCCCGGAGCGATATAGGCTTCGATCCCGATGATAGGTTTGATACCCGCCTTGATAGCCCCGGTATAGAATTCGATCGCCCCGAACATGTTCCCATGATCCGTCATCGCAACAGAATCCATACCTAATTCTTTACACCGAGCAAACAGCTTCTTAAGCGACACAGCCCCATCCAGCAGCGAATACTGAGTGTGCAAATGAAGATGAGTAAATCCTTTATCCGTCATATTTTCTCCGCTATCCCTAAAAAACCCTCTCCATGGCCATATATCTGTCATTCCCGCATGTTTCTGGCGGGAATCCACAATCAAAATAGCATCCGCCGTAGGCGGTGTCCTATTAGGGCATGATAAGCCCATCGACTCAAAATGTCAAAATAAAACCACAATACCCCCACCAGCGCCGTGTGGCACCTTCAAGCGAAGCTTGTGGGTGTGGGAGGAGATAGGCTATGCCCATGCGGAAATCCTACATTGACATTTGCATTATGACAACATAGAATTAGCAAAAATCGCATCGTGTCTTATTCTGTATAGGTTAACACAAACAAGGGGTACTTGTGAATTCGATAAAGGTACGGCTGAAAAAAAAGCGTGGCAGAGGTTGGGTTTACCAGGATATCGAGATACCAACAGATGAAGAAATGGCTCGCATAGCCGCCGAATTGCATGCTAAACATGAACCCGCTCTTATCAATGTTCTTGGCTGGCAAGTTTTCTATCATTCAGGAAAGGATTTCAGTTACACTGCAACAGAAGTAGACCCTTTCAATGGTACAATAGGTGACTCCGATGAACATCCATCAAAAACACTTTCATATTGTGTATTTGGTTACGATGCAGACTGGAGGGTATCCTATTCTTGGAACAATGGAGACGATCAACCACCTACACGCCAGCATGAAAAAGGAGATATTGTTCCTTCAGAGGGGTTGACTGAAGAACTCAATGCTGTGATGCTTAACGGATACCAAGCAGTCGGAAAAGAAGTCGGCTATTGGGCTCATTATTTCTACCGCTCTGTATGGAATAATGGTGGTCTCTATACTGCCCAGAAAATGCTTCGCAAGAAACTAAAGAATCAGTCAGATCAAAAAGGATTCCGTGCCCTCATTGAAGCTGGTAGGCTGGACCTTTCACTCGAAAGTCTTGTGCTTCAACCTAGATTTCGCAGTCTCTTCACGAAAGAGGAACTCGCTGAAGCCAAGCGAAGACTAGATATGGCCCCAGATTATGCAAAACGAATACCCATGGCTCCAGACGAGATTCATCCTGGTGATCTCCAAGACGAGAAAGAGTATGTGGAAGGAGCAAAAAAACGAATCACCGTTAATGCATATGAACGGGACCCGAAAGCCCGAGAGGCATGTCTGAAACGACATGGGTATCGTTGCGCAGTTTGCACCATAAATTTTCAGGAGGTCTACGGCAAGATCGGCAAGCACTTTATTCATGTTCACCACAAGAAACCGCTCGCCGGGCGCAGAACTGACTACACAGTTAAACCAACCATTGACCTTGTTCCGGTCTGCCCTAACTGCCATGCCATGTTGCACACGTCAAATCCTCCTCTGGGGATTGAAGAACTGAAACAGAGATTGAACAAGTAAGGTAGGATGGGCAAATTTTTTGCCCATGCTGTCATCTGGATTTGCGATAAGAAGTATGATCCGTATTTACCCGAAAGATCGTCATAATGAAGATTGCTTTCAAAGAACGTAAAACTAATTTTCTGACGCCGTCCGCCCTTCGATGTCTGGCGGGGTTGCCTACCGTTAATATATCCGCTGGCTGTGCGCATAAATGTGTTTATTGCTATACAAAAGGCTACTCCGTATATCCGGGTGACGATGTGGTCGAACTTTATGAGAACATGGTCAATCGGATCAGCGATGAGATCAGCAGAAAACGCAGCAAGCCCAAAGCCGTCTATTTCTCTCCTTCCTGCGACCCGTTTCAGCCTGTCCAAGATATCCAGCAAATTAGCTTCGAGATTATGAAGATGCTGCTCGATAAAGGTATCGGCGTTCAGTTCGTAACCAAAGGCAGGATCGACGACCAAACCCTCCAATTATTTGAGCAGAAAAGCTCCCTTGTTTGCGGCCAGATCGGAATAACCACAGTTGACGACAATGTCCGCCAGATCGTAGAACCGCACACCGCAACGGTCCACGATAAACTTACCCAACTGAAAAGACTCAACGATGCCAACGTCAAAATGACCATGCGATGCGATCCGCTCATTCACGGACTGACCGACTCTGAACAACAAATTGACGACCTCTTCACCGTCGCCGCCCAAACCGGTTGCAGAGAGATCGCGATAAGCTTCCTGTTCCTCCGGCCCGCAATAACCAAAAGCCTCAAGCAAAACATCACCGACAAGGCCTTACTCGACACGATCCTCAAACCATACGAAAGATCGATCCAATTACCCATCGGCGTAAAAAACTCTATCGGCACAATGCTCCCCACAGAGGTCAGGAAAACCATCTTCGCCAGAATACAGAAGATCGCTGACGCTCGCAACCTGAACATTCATATCTGTGGCTGCAAGAATTCGGACATCACCAATGAAAACTGCCGCATAACCCGCCCCACGGACCAATCGCATGAGATACTATTTTGAATCGTAGAGAATTAGCCTTATTGTGTCAATTCGCCCGCCGTGAGCTTAGTCGAACGGGTGGTTCCAGTTCTTAATCCTGTAGATCAGTAGTTATTGTTATGGTTTAAAAATCTTCCAAACGCGCTTGCACTATCTTGCTACAGACCCAAAAAATAATTTTTTTTTACTCCTTTTCTAACAACGACTTACCGATTTCAACCCCAAAAAAAATCACCGATTTTTGCATCAAACGCGCAAGTTCGTGCAAAGGGTGGGGGGACTTGTTTTTTTGAAAGAGCACAAACATAATATGAAATATATACTTAAAGTCAGTTATTTAGAAGTTTCTGGCTGTGGTGAGCACTGCTCACTTGCGGTAAGGAAAGGCCATGACAGAAACTCGTTTCGTGGCAGGGTCTTTTCAAACCGCAATAGTCGGTTCAAAGAACCAACCCAGCCAGATACAACAAAGAATCTGCGTAATCTGCGGTTAAATATCTGTTTTAGTAGTTCTCCGTGGCCCTCAGTGTTCCTCTTTTTCCTCTGTGGCAAAGTGGTTAAATCGAAAAATAAAAAAAATGGAAAACGAACCCAATTTCGACAACCAAATTCAACCGCAAACTCTTGCAATGAAGCAACTTACAATGCTTTACAACCAAAAGGAAACGAACCCAAACGAACCCAATCAAAGCCAATTAAAGCCAATCCAAACCCAATTAAAGCGCACAAAAAAACCGCCGACGGATCACTTAGGATCGGCCAGCGGTTTGAAATTCACTATCCCACGTTCTTTATCGTGGCGGCGCACCCGGCACCGGGATTATTTTCTGAACAGCTTCTTCCAGAACCCCTTTTTCTTGCCTTCCTCTTCTGCTGCCGGCTCAGCCGGTTTCTCTACGGGTTTTTCGGCCTTTTTAGCTTTTTTGGGTTTATCGGCATTTATAGCTTTTTCAGCCTTTTTAGCTTTTTTGACCTTTTCAGCGGCGTCTTTGACGGATGTAGGTTGTTGCCCGCGACTCCTATTTGTCGTTTTTTCTTGCTCTTTGGTTTCGCTCAATTGCTCACGGATCATATCCCGTCTCTTCGTGAGATTCTTCGTAGATGCAGTGAAAGTGTGCTTTTGCCGCTCGATCAGCTTTTCCAGGAGCGCAACCGTTTCCGCAGCTTCTTCGTCCTGCGCCGATTTAAGTATCACATTCAACTGTCCAATGAAGGCTTCGTGTTTACGCAGTTTTTTCTTATACTGCTTGCCCAGAACCGCCAACTGCTGTTCCTGCATGATTGCCCGGCTCGTTCTCCCGCTTTCTCTACCCCTTCCGCGACGCATTGCGTCCATCCTTTCCCTGCTCATTCTTTCCCCGTCCGTTCGCTTGGGAGGACGAAGCCCAGCGGGCCTGCCCACTTTGCGCGGTGTAGACTCCGCTCCTTGTTCGGGAGCATCCTCGGCGGCCCTTGCTATGGAGATGTTGATAAATGCAAACGAAACGACGGCAGGGATCCGCGCGGCAGACAGATCACAGTGATATATATGGGACAGGCCCGCCCGGACCAGATGGCTGTCCAAGCCGGCGACGACGCCTTGGAGG
>DRGS01000210.1 GCA_011053245.1 Phycisphaerales bacterium | reverse complement strand
GCTATACCACGAATGCTGTTGTGGTATTACGACAAACACCAAACAGCCCGCCAATTGCAGACTCGTATCAGATCTGCATCTTCATCGTTTCCTGGTACGCCGCTACGAGCTTATTACGCACACCCACGAGCAGCTTAAAGCTCATGTCAGCTTTCGCAACAGAGGCAACAACAGAGTTGATATCCTTCTTGCCGCTGATCAGATCCTCGATCGAAATGTTAGCTTCGACCTGCTGATCGTTGACCTTGCTCAGGCCCTTAGAGATCGCTTTACCGAAATCGATGTCGTTCCCGGCTTTGTTTGCTCCGGCCACCCTCTCGATACTTGACGGCATCATCGAACTTATGTCAGGGTTAAAATTTATTGCCATGGTTTTTCCTCGTTATTTCAACAGTCCCAAACTGGTTTCTACCATTTTCTGATAACGTTTCATTATTGCCGCGTTAGCCTGATACGTTCGGCTCGCGATATTCAAATTGATCATTTCCGTTGCCATATTGACATTAGGCATCATCACAAATCCGTCCGCATCGGCATTCGGGTGCCCCGGATCGAGAATTGACTGGAAAGCGCTTTTGTCCTCGATCAGATCGGATATCTCGACACCACCGCTGCCGTCGGCCTTGAACATGGCTTCGATCCTGCGGTAAGGCTCGCCGTTTCCGGCATCTGTTGTGCGAACATTGGCAATGTTAGAACTGATCGCTTGCATCTGCTTGTTGTAAGCCTTAAGCCCCGACATCGCAATATCGATCGTACCGAACATATTAGTATCAATACTCATTACAAAATTCCCATACTATCATTGAACACGCATCGCGGTTTCCATTTGCATGTACTTCTTCTTCAGAATTAAAGTAAGCGTCTTGTGCCTGAGTGAATTCTTGACCATCTCGCCGACCTCATGCTCAAGCGACACGTCATTGCCATTTCCGTTTACCGGCGTCGTCATCGGTTTGTAGATCTCAGCTTGAATGTCATTGAGATCAATAGTGCCGCCGGAATTCATAGCCTTACTAAGCAATTCCTCAAAACGGATGTCATTACGCTTGAATCCGGGCGTATTGAGATTAGCGACATTGTCAGCTATCGCCTTTTGGCGCAGGCTCTCGGCTCTGATGCCGGTCTCGAGCAGTTTTAACATATTTATACTATTTGACATATTACACCACTTCGAATAATGATCGCCTTAATTGCAGCTAAAGGCTGTCTTGACAATAACTTACGAGTTTTATATGTGCATTTCACAAATACCATTGCTACTGCGTCTCCGGATTTAGACACTTTTCCACGCACAAAAACAAGCAATACTCGTGCCAGTCCCATAATACCACCACATAACTATGTATTTTTATGGGTTTTTTGCGATGAAACCACACTTTTACGAGTTTCGGGCCGGAAGAGACCATAATCATGGCGTAAGGTTTCTATACAACATGAAATTTTCTGTACAAAAAGCCAATACATCCCCAAAACTGACCAAAAAACCGTAAACTCACCGGAAAATATCACCGCAAGCCGGAATCTTTTACCAGATGAGCCCCGAGGGCAAACACGCCCTGAGATGTCCCATGACAATCAATAGGCACTTAACTCTTTTTAATAAAAGCATTTATGCATATTTGAAGCTACGCCCCGCATGCCTTTGGCACGACAATTGCAATAATAGAAGAGAAATACACGCAGAGTCTCACTAAAAAACAAGATAAAATATAACCGTTGCAGACAAGGAGAGAAGTAAAATGGCTGAAATGATCGCAAGTTTACCGAACGTAATCGTACCCGCAAGCCCGGAACCGCCTGTCCCGGCCAATAAACCCGTCGATAACAATCCGGTATCTCGAGCCGATACCGATAACAACGCATCTGCCACCGCCGACCGTGCGCAGGACACACCCGAACAGATCGACACCAACGCAAGCGAACAAAATACATCCACAGAAAGTTCCACTGAACCAAAGGGTGAGAATTTCCAGGACGTTCTGGAAAAAAAGATCTCAAACCAGTCTGACCCTGACGCCAAAACCACTCCAGACGAGAACTCCAAGACACCCGAAGATCCGGCAAAAGGCCAGCAGTCAGATACCGAACAGGAAAACCTGCTCCTGACAAATATTATAAACATCCAAGCCGACACCCTAAAGCCCGCGGCAAAAACAGGCGAGAACCAAACGGAAGCGAAAGCAGCGCCTACGGACGGATCGCCAACACCTGCCAAAAACCAACTGGCTCAGGAGATCGTCGAACTGCCCGCCCAAACCGGCAATAAAGTCGACCCCAATGTTGTGGCATTAAACAGCACAAAATCAGATACCGCCTCTGACCTTACCACCGGTCCCAAGGCTGTAACTGCCAAGTCCGTACTTGAAGATCAGGCCGCCGCATCCGAGCATACCGACAAACCAGTCGAGAAAGTCACCGCTAATGTGCAAAAACTCGCCGAAAACGAAAAACCTCAGCCTGACGGCGTTGTTCCAGATGCAAAACCAGATGCAACTGCGGACATTATTAAGGGTCCCAAAGTTGTAACTGCTCAATCCGTCATGGAAAACCGGGCCGCAACATCCGAACATACCGACAAACCCGCCGAGCAGATCGCAGCCAATATTCAAAAGATCGCCGAAAACACAAAGCCGCAAACCGAATCCCAGCCTCTTGAAGATAAAGATGCGGAAAGTCAACTCGCCAAAGATACTGTTGTAGAAAAACTCAGCGACCTCGATCTTAAAGGGACCGATACCGGTCAGGACCCCTCGGTTGGAAATGAAACGACTGCCGAAAACAAATCGACCTTAACTTCAAGTATCGACCCCAGTGCTAAGAACAAATTGTCCGCCGAAGAAGCTGTTACCGAATCGATAAATCAGGACATATCAGTAACGCAGTCAAACAATACCGATCAGAACGCAACTAAATTGGCATCCGAATCCAT
>DRGS01000209.1 GCA_011053245.1 Phycisphaerales bacterium | reverse complement strand
TGCTGGCTGTTTTTCGGATGTCGCACGACGCAGGATGTATTTTATCTAAAGCAGTTCCAGGACCTGGCGGCAAAACATCCAAACCTCCATGTTGTATACGCACTGTCAGACGAACTGGCGGAAGGCGAGCAGTGGGATGGCGAGACCGGTTTTATACACTTGGCGGCGGATAAAATGCTCAAAGCGGGTATTAAACGGCAGGCGTTTCTTTGCGGGCCTCCGCTGATGATCGAGGCGGTTACACGCGTCCTGGAGGAAAAGGGACTGCGGCCTGAAGATATTTTCTATGATGAGTTCTAGGCTAGTTTTTTCAGCAGTCGGCCTGAAGCAGTATACGGCTGCTTGATGATGAATTGAACAAAGAAAATAAAATCGAACAATTATTCTTAAGAAAGCAAGTGCGATTTTGGCGACTTAAAGTGTTAGTGGGTCAGTTGGTCCGCTAGACGAATGAAAAGGAGAATAATATGCAGAAGACAAATGTAGATGTTGACGCGGGACAGTCGGGCGTTGGCAAGGTCAAGGAGCGGAAAACAAAGACTAAATGGCAAAAGCCCAAACTTGAGGATGTTTCCGGAAAGATAATGGCCCAGCCTTATATCAGGTTTACCTGAGAACTTTGCCATTTATCGAGATGATTTTAGTCTGGAAGCCATGTTTCTTGTCTTGGTCCAGATATTCATGGGACTTTGCTGGTATTTTAGTGCGTCAACGGTTGCCTATGAACCGACCGCGTCGGCATGGCAGCAGGTACGAACGCTAGGAAAGCTTGATTAGTATTGAAACAGGCCCTGTTTAAGAAAGAGAGGCTTTGATGCGTTTTAGTGAACATACAAAAATCAGGAATGAAAAGTTTGGTACTGTTGTATTTGACACGCTTACGGAAAAAATATTTATAACTGACCAAATCGGTGGACAGGTTTTGCAGTTGATTGAACAAGAAAAAGACCTGGAAGCAATCCTGGATGAGCTTGTCGGTAACTTCGATGGCGACAGAGAGACCATCGAAAAAGACGTTATTGAGTTCACCGAACAACTGAAAGCCAACAACATAGTCACTGTATAGGAGTGAGTCGAGTATGGATACTTTAGCTGAGAACAAGAAACTAGTCCGTTTGACAAATCCTGGTCCCGATGACCAGCTACGTTCTATTCTGAAAGGCAACAATGTCGAAGATTATGGATCACCGCTGTTTATCGCATGGCAACTTAACGCAGCCTGTAATTTAGGGTGCTTACACTGTTGCGAAGAAGCCGGGCACAGTATGCCGGATGAGATGACCAAAGAGCAGGCACTCGACTTCTGTAAACAAATTGCTGAACAGAAAATTCCATATGCTGCCATCTCTGGCGGAGAACCGTTGCTTTGTCCGCATTTTTTCGATGTTTGTCAGGCCATCAGGGAGAATAATATAAGTCTGAAAATAGAAACTAATGGAGAGTTTATTGATCAGGAGATCGCTCGGAAGTTAGCGGATTTGAAACTGAGATCGGTACAGATAAGTCTTGATGGGGCAACATCTCAGGTACACGAAAAATTAAGACTGCAAGGTGATTGGGAAAAGGCAGTTGCAGCATGTAAATATCTCGTGGAATATGGCGTTAACACCGAAATAGTGTTTGTTCCGACGAAGTTCAATATTCATGAGATTGGTGACATCATCGACTTTGCTTATTCGCTCGGAGTATATGGTTTCTACACCGGCAAAATAATGCGGATAGGCCGTGCCGCTAAAAATTGGGACATTTTGTGTTCAACTGACGAGGAATATGCCCGGTTCTTTGATGTACTTCAGGAAAAAACAGCAGATTACGAAGGTAAGATGAAGATTTACCATTATCCGTATGATGTTATTGAAGAGTTGAAATACCGCCTTGAGTGTCCTTCCGCGAGTCTGTTAGTTGTGCCCAATGGCAAGGTCAAACTCATTGGCCCGTTACCATTTATTTGTGGTGATTTGAAGAAGCAAAGCCTGGCGGAGGTCTGGGAAAACTATAAGAAGGCGTGGCGAAACCCTGAAGTAATTAAATTCTCCGAGCGAGTCTTTGCAGATCCCCGGCTTTTAGCGGAGTCGAACAATTGGATAGAAGTTTAACCACGGTTGGTTAGAAAGTGGTTTGTAAAATGCGGCATTTGGCAAGTTTTGTAAATCCTGTAGAACTGGTAAGGTTGATAAGGTATCGCTTCTTCCTCTTTGCGGGGCTACTGCCTTACTTCTTGGGCCAGGCTGTTGCTTTTGGTTTGAATAAGTCATTGAACAAAACTTGCTTTTGGTTAGGGTTTGCAGGCATTTTTCTTGTTTTAGTAGCTGTTGAGTTTTTCAATGAGTATTTTGATGCCAAGGATGGAGGCGACCGGATTTTTTCTCTGGAAGACGTTCGGATTCCGCATCACTTCTACCCTTTAGGCATTCTAGCTGTTGGTATAGCGTTCATAATCGGGATATATCTGGCTTTACAGACTGGCTGGCCGGTCCTTTTGTTCGCCTTTTTAGGGTTTCTCGGAGCGTATTTTTATGTCGGTCCTCCCGTCAGGTGGGCTTATCGAGGATTTGGGGAGATAGTGATCGGCCTCTGCTACGGCCCTCTAATGGTTCTGGGAAGTTATTACATTCAAACAGCAAAGATAGCCTTTGAACCTCTTTTTGTTTCCATGGTTATCGGCTTGTCAATATTTTGCTTGGCTATTCTGAATGAAATACCAGACTACTACCAGGATAGGTTGGTGGGAAAACGAAATTTGGTAGTCAGACTCGGAAAACGCAAAGCGATAACTCTATTGAAGTTATGCTTGGCAGGTGTATTCACTCTGCTGGTGGTGGGCGTATTGATCAAGAAAATCCCATTAACCGCCTTAACTGCGGTTATAACAGTTCCATGGGTATGGAAGAGCGTGAAAGCTGCAGAGGAAAACTATGACAGTCCAGCCCGCTTTCTTTTCCCAGTTAATACCATCGTTATAACTCATGTTTTACTCGCCTTGTTTTTGGGCATGAGTTTCTTGAGAGGTTAGTTTTTTTCGAATCTTTTTAAATATTGAGAGGTGAATTATGGCAAAGGCTAAGATATTGATTGTGGATGATGATACAGATCTTGTCCAGGCACTTGGCGCTATTCTGGAAAGTGTTGATTACGCAGTGGTTGCCGCAACGACCAAAGAGGCAGGCTTTGAAAAGATGAAGAGCGAAAAACCTGACCTGGCTATTCTGGATGTCATGATGACGACGTGGCAGGATGGTTTTGAACTTGCACGAGACATCAAGAAGGACCCTGAGTTAAAAGAAACACCTATACTTATGCTGACCGCTGTAAAGGATAAAACCGGGATAGAATTCAAATCAACGGCGGGCGATCCGAATTGGCTGCCGGTGGACGGATTCCTGGATAAACCCGTCGAACCTCAGGTTTTGTTGGATGAGGTCAGTAAGTTGCTGTCAAAGAAGGATTAATGTGGAAGCAGTCCTGGAAAATAACAGGTTCATCAAACGGGCCTATTGGCTGATCAGGCTTCGATGGATCGCTACGGTATCAGTGGCGGTGAGCGCTTTTTTTTCAGCTAATATTTTAAATATAGAACTGCAGGAAATCGGCCTCTATGGGATCGCGGTACTGCTTGCGATATACAATACAGCTATGTTTGTTTTGCTTAATTATTTAGTGAGAGATCATAGAAATGTGTCGTATCGAGCGGTAAAGAAGACGATCAGCTTTCAGATATGCGCGGATCTGGTGATATTGACGATGCTGCTGCACTTTTCCGGGGGAGTTGAGAATCCGTTTGTCTTCTACTTCATATTTCACATGATCATAGCGAGTATTCTGCTTTCGATATGGCAGAGTTATCTGCAAGCGACGTTTGGCGTTTTACTTTTCGGCTTGTTAGTATTTCTGGAATACATCGAGATTGTACCTCATTACTGCCTAAAGGGATTCGTGACAAATTGTTTACGCCGAGAAGGCTTTTATGTACTGGGAACTTTATTTGTTTTTACGACATCAATGTATCTGGTGGTATATATGACCAGTTATATTTCCCTTCGGCTTAGGCGAGCCGAGCGGGCACACAGGCAGGCTAATGAGCAACTTCGCGAGAAAGACCGCATAAAGGATGAATATGTGCTACGGGTTACCCACGATATCAAAGGGCATCTTGCGGCGATACAGAGCTGCCTGGATGTGGTGAACGATGAATTGGCGGGCCCGCTTAACCCAAAACAGGCTGACTTCGTCAGTCGGGCACGTGGCCGTACAGTCAAGCTGACCTCGTTTGTGCGGACTTTATTGAAACTTACGAATATGAGGCTAAATCATAACCTGGAGATGGATGTCTTCTCATTGAAAAAAACAATCGAAAGCGCCGTTACCACCGCACGGGCCAGAGCCGAACAGAAGTCAATAGCCCTGGATTTTAAGGTTGAAATGACAGAAGAAAAAATAATGGGCCATCAACTTTCAATCGAGGAGCTGATTACAAATCTTATATTCAACGCTATCAAGTATACTACCGAAAACGGAAAAGTGAATGTAACCGCAAAAGACAGCGGCGATTGTGTTCTGATTGAGATACGTGATACAGGGATAGGTATACCTCAGGAAGAACTGTCAAGAGTTTTTGATGAGTTTTTCAGAGCGGCTAACGCAAGAAAAGTTGAAAAAGATGGATCTGGTCTTGGCTTGTCAATAGCCAAGCAGATCGTTGAAAGACATAATGGCAGGATATGGATCGCAAGCGAAGAGGGTAAAGGTACCTGTGTTAAAATTTCCCTGCCAAAGGCTGCTTGAAAAAACCTGAGACATTCGAGCTGGTCGACTGAGGTTTGATTTTATATTTGTAAGGTTGAAAAGTAATGTTCAAGATCAAGAGGATAGTACCGTCCGCGGTTGAGACATTGTGGCGGATGCGATGGCATAAGAAGATATTACTGCTGGTGCTGTTGGGTTGCCTTTTTGCGGGCAGTTCGATCGTGGTTACGAGCCAGCCGGGCTTTTGCAATTCCTGTCATATTATGAATTCGTATTACGCAAGCTGGAAGACATCGGCACATTCTGACGTTAGTTGTCTTGACTGCCATTTGAAGCCGGGCTTTGTCGGATATATGAGAGGTAAGATTAACGGCCTGTCGCAGGCTGTCGACTGCGCAGTTGGCAGGGTGGGTACAAAACCGAATGCCAGGGTGTTGGATGAATCATGTCTTAGAGCAGAGTGTCACAGCACCGAGAAGCTCGCAAATCAGGAAATCGACTTCAAAGGTATTAAGTTCACCCACGAAAAACATGTTTCGAAAGTTGTTGACGGGATAGACATCTCATGCGGTACGTGCCACAATCATTTCGAAGGGGAAGAACACTTCACGGTAAATACGGAGATATGTTTTACATGTCATTTTCTCAAGGGCGACGAACATGACAGCAGGGTCACAGAAACGCAATGTCAGAGTTGTCATGAAGTTCCTGATAAGGTTATAGAGAAGGGGTTGGTAAAGATCAACCACGCTGAGTTTGTTTCTTATGAGGCCAGCTGTGAAGATTCCTGCCATAAGAAGATCGTGGAACAACAGAGCAATGTTTCAGAGAACATCTGTTTGAATTGCCATAATTTTGGCAAAGGTGAAGAGCCGGATTCGGAAAAGCTGCATGAAATTCATAGCGAAGGCGAAAAGGTTGAGTGTTTCGCGTGTCACGGCAAAGTTGTGCATGGGCAAACAGGTGTAGACGCGGTTTCAGGTATGATGGATTGTCTGAATTGTCATAGCGATACTCATGACGTTCAGTACGGTACTTATACCGCAGAGCAATATCAAGAGCATAAGAAGACCGATCTTGTTCTCAGTCCAATGTTCCTGACGCACGTCGAATGTTCCGGCTGTCATATCGACCGTCAAAGTATCAAATCCGACGGCATTGCCAGTATCGGCACGGTGGCAAAAGCGGTTCCCAGGGCCTGTGACAGATGTCATCAGAAAGGTTCCGGGCAGCAGTACATATCTTTATGGCAGCGAAAGATCAAGGAATTGCACAAACAGATCAGCGATAAGTTGCAGAATCTCGAAGATGCGGCCAAGAGGGAGAGAAATAAGGAAAAGGCTGCGAAGTTAAAAGATAAGATCAAAGAAGCCCGGACCATTATCAGGTTGGTGGAATCAGATGGCAGTTGGGGCGTACACAACTTTAAGTACACCGAGGCTTCACTGCTTAAAGCAAAAAAAATCATAACTGATGCGCAAAAGGATTGATAATGAACAGTATTCTTAGAAATCCAGTGAGATCAATTAGTGTTTCGATGAGTGTTTTATTGATCGTTTTAATTACAACGCTCAGCCCATGTGCGTGGGGATACTCTAAGCAGATGCAAAAGGAATTTTTAAAGGGGCCATGGGAACTTTTTGTCGCGATAGGGCAGGAAGGCAGGGAGATGAGTTTTCCCGTTACTGTTTCCGATGAAAATAAATCTGAGGAGCTCGGCCTTAGTTTTCCTGTGATGGGAACGCCAATTGAAGTGCGGCTGAAACAATATGTCCCTGATCTGAAATGGAACAGCTCTATTGTGGAGCAGGCTGGCGGTGGAGTTGTTGCGGCGATAAAGATCACAGGAACAGGCGGCATGGTTCAGGAGATGATGCTCAATTCGGCTGAGCCTCAAAGGCAATCGATCTCCTCGCCTATCGGGGGTGTGATAGTTCAGAAAGTGCATGATGCTGATACCTTAAGTCAATTGGCAAAGAAATTTAAGAGCGGTAAATCTGTCGGTATTGTTTCTGTCTGGATTGAAGATTCAAATGAGCCGGTAGAGTTTTTGGCTAATTTGGCGGAACCGGTAAAGATACCGGAAACAAAATACAAGCTTGAGGTTTTAGAATATCTGCCGAATTACTCAGTTGATACTGAAACCAAAGAGATAGCCAATAAATCAAATGATCCTGTTAATCCAGCGATTAAAATCAAAATTGACGACGAAGAAAATAGTTATGAACAATGGGTGTGGTCGAAGTTTGCAACGTCGCCACATGCGAGAGCAAAAACTCCCCTGCGCATCGAATTTAAGGAAATCGACACCGGAGGCGAACAGGGCAATTATATTGTTTTAGCGGCACCGAATGCCGAGGCGAGAATTGTTTTTATCAAAGACGAGAAGCTCGTTATAGAG
>DRGS01000208.1 GCA_011053245.1 Phycisphaerales bacterium | reverse complement strand
GAAATTGGGTTTGGATTGGGTTTGGATTGGGTTTGCTTTTTTTGTTGGTTTGGGGGTGGAAATCGTTGTAAGTACCTCTTTTGCAAGTAGTTGCAGCGATTCTCTGAGTTGGGAAATTGGGTTTGCTTCCCAGAAAAAGTATTTTTAAAAATACAGGAATTCCCTGAAAAAGCGAGAAGGCACCCACGATTCCAGAGGGTCGTTTTTTTGTCATTTTTTCACAGTTTTTCACAGTTATTTCCATTTTTTTGCATTTTTAGCCACTGATTTCGCAGATTTACAGGATTATTGGGAACCACCCCTGCCTAAAGCATGCAGGGGCAGGCTATTAACACTAATTTACACTAAATTTTAATTACTTATCCTATCCTGATTATTATATAAACATTATACAAAGATGGGAGTTAGAAGTCAAGTGAATTTTTTGAAATACGAAGAAAGATTTTTCCCGCAACCGTTCGACTAAGCTCACGGCAGGCGGCGCGAAGAAAAGATTAAATTGTTGGTAGCTGGCAGGGTCGGTTTAACTTACTTTTTTGCCAAAAAGTACCGGATACTTTAATTCACCGCTTATTGATGATTGGCAGCAGAGAGGAATCATAGGTGATTTTTTTTTGGTTAACCTGAAGCATTAAAGAAATATTGCTTGACAATTCACAAAAGCAGTGTATACTCTTAATAGACTATTCCGACAGTTTATAGAATTTGCCAAAGTATGAAGTCTGCGGTGGAGATTGTGGTGTGTGGAATAGAACCTGAATGTCGTTTGCGAGAACAAACTTTTATAGTGAACTAAAGCTTTATATTTTCGTTGTATTTTATACGCAAATTGATCTTTCAGAAGTCCCAGTACTCAGGTGCATATTTAAGAGTTACGGGAATCTTCTGGAGACTTATTTTGCGTTTTTTTTTGCTACTTTTACATAAAACTTGCCGATATATAAAGTGTTTGAGACAAAAAGAGAAATAAAAACTTGACAACCGTTTGTTTTCTGGTACAATGGAGGTTTGGAATAAAGATTGTATGTCATGACTTGTACTAAGCAAGAAAAAAGGATTTACTTTATTTGAACTATTAGTCATTATCGTGATTAACAAGCCTAAAATAGAGTAATAGAGCTATCTGTAGGTGCCGAAATATTGGTAATACAGCAAAAGAGGGTAAGGATGCCCAAAAGGCATTAGAGGGCAGTAGAATGAAAAAGATGACCATCCGAGACGCCAAAAAGATGTACACTACCTACGGATACCAGCTTTTCGGAGACGAAATCAGGGCATTATCATCGCAAGACCCTGATTCTTGCAATCAAAAAATCTCCAACAGTAATTATCTGCATGCGCTTTTCCTAACAGCCTTTATGTTCGACAATACTTCCTGGAGTCTCGATATGCTTACAGGTGGGAATGACGGTTTTCTTGAAACGCTGGCCACGAAATTCTATCAGGCATTAGATAGGATCAAACAGAACAGCGGTAAAGCCAGAATCATTGTAACTTCCGAAAATAAAACGCAATTTCTTACGGATACGGAGAAAAAATACGATAACTTGGAAGTTTTTTGCCTACCGTCTTCCTGCCCGGAAAATAAAGAGCATTTTATTGTTTGTGATTCGCTTATGGTGCGGGCAGAAGAACCACACATGGCTATAACTGATGAATCAGACGCAGATGTGATTCGAGCAACAGTTCATATAAACAACTGCGACGAAGGCAAAGTTTTTTCTGTAAAATTCAACGACTTCTGGACACTTCTCCAGTAACGCTAAAGTACAAATTAACCGAAAACAACAAGACTGTCCCTAATCTCCTTGTCAGAATTCCCCATTTGGCCAATATTAGGTCGCACAAACATTTGTGTGTTTTCGTGGTATTCCAAATTTTTGCTATGCTAATCCTATCTTCTCATCTTTCACATATTCGTATAGGACATAAAATCATTCAAAAACCACCTGTTTTTCTAGAAAATTATAACAATCCAAATCAAAAAACCCGTTTGTTAAATTTTGCGCATTGTTCCACCTACCATTTCCAGCCATTTTAAGACTACATATATATTTCCTTTCTTGCAAAGGTAGTTTGAACGCAGTTCCTCTTGTTACGACCTTGTTAAGTAATATTTCAATCCTTAATCTTCTTACATTATCTCTATTGAACCCAAATCCTAAAAAGTAAACATAATCTGCCTGAGACAATAATTGATGGGCTTTTTGGAACTCAGGGGTTTCTTTATTTGCTTCATGAACAATAATTATATTCTCTCCACCTTGTTTAACTGCTTGCCCTTTATATCTTTTGTTTGACCATATTCCATAAGAAACGCTACTCAAACTCGATTCCTGCCAGATTAAACTGCCTAATGAACCATGAACATGAATAACCGGTATGCTTTTTAACTTTTCTGCACATTCTTCCTCAGTCTTGTTATAAGTGTTCTTTAATACGCTGAAAAGGTAATGTTCAAATGAACGATCATAATTAAATGTGATTACCGACAACTGGTTCAGGGCGAAATCATCAAAAGAAGTGTTAAGTCTGTTAAATAAATATCGATACCAATTATTCTCATCTTGCAAAAGCATTGTATTGAAACGACCTAAGTGCTCATATGGTAATAAAGAACCAGCAATAGCTTCCTTGCCAATTTTTTCAAAGTCTGGACGATGCTCTAAGAATGTATCAATAGAAAGAGGCTCTGCACCTAATAAAGCATCCTTAAAACTGTTTATCCAATCTTCATCAAAACCATGATTAATCAGAATACGAAGCAAATCGCCGCTAGGCCCTAAATTGCGAATAATGATTTTTACAAGTTCTCGACCGATTGGAAAACCAAAAGGACAACTTGCCCCTGCACCTAAAACAAGAACTGTATTCTTTTCTATCATAGTAATTTCTTCTGACTTTTAGTCTTGTAGCAGAGTAAAATTTTTGCTCATGCTGATTCTATTTGCCCAGCGATATTAACCATAGACAACCAAAACTATCGATTTTTTCTGTTAGTTCAAATATATGCTTGATCTCCTGGCGTTTGCGCTGGGGCAGATGTTCTAATGAATGCTTCATAAGCGGTATTATGGCATAGTGAGCGTGAAAAGCAAGGAGAAAATGGGGAGATGGCCCTTCGACTATGCTCAGGGCAGGCAGGATGACAATTCCGGGGTCTGTTCGGGTTATTGTGGTTTTTTGTGGCGGGTTTTAGTGGTATGGGTTATGATGTTTGATTATGAAGAAGATTGAACGAGCTTTGTTGCAGTATTGGGGGTATAAGGGGTTTTTTCCGTTGCAGCGGGAGGCTATGGGGTGCGTTAGCGGGGGGGTTGATTCTGTTGTGGTTTTGCCTACGGGTGGGGGTAAGTCTCTTTGTTTTCAGGGGCCGGCGGTTACGATGGAGGGGCTTGCGGTTGTGGTTTCTCCTTTGATCTCTCTTATGAAAGACCAGGTGGACTCACTAAAGGAGTGCGGGATCGCGGCGGAGCGAATTGACAGCTCGCTTTCGATGTCGCAGCAGAATGATGTTTTTGCAAGGATCAACCGGAAGGAACTTAAGCTTCTTTACCTTTCACCCGAACGACTTATGTCGGATAATTTTCTTGGGATCCTGCGAAAGGCGGAGCTGTCGTTTATCGCTATCGATGAAGCGCATTGCGTGAGTATGTGGGGTCATGATTTCAGGCCGGAGTATCGACAGTTGGGATCGCTGAAAGATATGTTTGACGGTATTACTATTGCCGCTTATACCGCGACCGCGACGGAGCATGTGCGAGCCGATATTGCGCAGCAGTTAAAACTTGACAACCCGCAGATGATCGTAGGGTCATTTGATCGGCCGAATTTGCTGTATAAGGTTGAGCCGCGAAATAATATCGTCAAGCAGGTTTGTTCTGTGATCGAGCGGCACAAGGGGGAATCGGGTATTATCTACTGCATCAGGCGCAAGGATGTTGACAGTATGTGCGGGCAACTGAAAAGTAAAGGTTATAAGGCTGCGCCTTATCATGCGGGGATGGACGCGGATAACCGGAGGGAAAATCAGGATATGTTCATCAATGAGAAGGTGGATATTATCGTAGCTACCGTTGCGTTCGGTATGGGGATAGACAAATCCAATGTTCGTTACGTTATTCATGCGGGTATGCCGAAGTCGCTTGAACACTATCAGCAGGAAAGCGGACGCGGCGGACGCGACGGGTTGGAGGCGGACTGCTGTTTGTTCTATTCGGGCGGCGACTACGGGACGTGGAAAAGTATTATGCGGGATATGCCGGTCGAAGCTTATAAGATCGCGATGGTCAAGCTTAACAGCATGCATAACTACTGCACCGGGGGCGTGTGCAGGCACAAGGCTATCCTTAAATATTTCGGGCAGGATCTTGACAGCGACAACTGTAACGCGTGCGATGTGTGTCTTGGCGAATTGGATTATGTAGACGATGCTCTGATAATCGCGCAGAAGATACTTTCCTGTGTTGCTCGCGTTGAGCAGAGGTTTGGGGGCGGCTATGTTGCTTTGGTTCTTGTCGGGTCGCGGGATAAACGGATACTGGAAAATAATCATGACAGGCTGAGTACTTACGGTTTGCTTGAGGATCATTCAAATCATAATGTGCGCGACTGGATCGAACAGCTTACGGGGCAGGACTATATTGAAAAGTACGGCGAATATAATGTTCTGAGAATCACGGAAAAAGGCGGTGATGTTCTAAAGGGAGAGCGGACTCCGCGGCTGCTTAAACCATCGGTTAAAAAGGCGAAGGTCTCGAAGGTCGTTGCGGATTCGTGGGAAGGTGTGGATAAGGAGCTATTCGAGACTTTGCGAAAAATACGGTCGAAGATCGCCGGCAAAAAGAAGATTCCCGCGTATATAGTTTTCGGCGACGGGGCACTTAGAGATATGGCCAGGAAAAGACCGGCATCTCTTAGCACCTTTCTCAATGTCAAGGGGGTGGGCGAAAAGAAGTACCAGCAATACGGGGAAACATTTATCACTGCTATAAAAGATCACTGCTCCGAGTATTCGTTGGATATGGACACAGATGGATATTAAATAGGTGGCTGTGGGGTATGATAGGTGACCGAAAAGTCTCTTGATTATGTTTTGGTTTTGCTTAGAATGTGGTTTTGTGAAAATATTGCTATTAATGGAGATGGACATGACACGGGATGAATTGATCAAGCGGGTTAAAGAGACTTCGTATTTGGAGGGTGATTTTACCTTGCGCAGCGGCAAAAAGAGCAAATATTATATGGATAAGTACCTGTTTGAGACCTGTCCGGATATATTGAAGGCTTTGGGGGCCGAGTTTGCCAAACATATCAGTGACGATGTGACGCTTATCGCTGGGGCGGAGCTTGGCGGGGTAGCGCTTGCGGCGGCGACGGCGATGGAATCCGGTAAGAACTGGATCATCGTTCGCAATAGCAAAAAAGGCTATGGCACGAGTAAGATGGTCGAAGGTGCGCTCAAAGAAGGTGACGTTGTGCTGCTGGTAGAAGATATCGCTACGACGGGCGGTCAGGTGATCGAAGCGGCGAAGATAATTACCGATGCGGGCGCGACGGTTAAGGAAATCGTCTGCGTGATCGACCGCAAGCAGGGTGCGGAAGAGAATATTACGGGGGCAGGGTATAAGTTCGACAGTATTATGACTAAGAGCGATCTCGGGATAACGGATTAGACTGATTATGAGTTTTTTTGAGGCATTGATGCTGATATGTTTCGGGGCGGCGTGGCCGGTGAGTATCTATCGGTCGTACAAGTCCCGGGTAACGTCCGGTAAGAGCATTGGTTTTCTTATTATTATCGAGGTTGGCTATCTTTCGGGGATCGCTTATAAGGTCAGTTCGAACCTGGACCATGTTGTGTGGTTATATGTTCTTAATGCTGTGATGGTTCTTGTCGATATAGGTTTATATCGCCGAAATTATCGGCTTGAACGGCAATAATACCAATGGTGTTTTTATGGATCGAATCAAATTATTGTGTGACATCAGTGAGCTTAATCACCTGTTTCGCGACAGTGTGAGTGTGGAGAATTTTCTGCAGCGCACTGTCATGATGATCACGCAGCACCTGAAGACTGAGGTCTGCTCGATCTATCTGTACGATGAGGACAGTAAGCAGCTTGTCATGCGGGCGACGGAGGGTTTGAGTCCGGATTCGATCGGACAGGTTCGCATGCAGATCGGCGAGGGACTTACAGGCTTAGCGCTCAAGGAGCTTCGACCTGTTTGCGTCAGTAAGGCAAGTAAGCATCCGAGTTATAAACTTTTTGTCGGGACCGACGAGGAGATGTATGACAATTTCCTGGCGGTTCCTATTATGCGCGGTATTTCACGGATCGGCGTACTTGTTTTGCAGCGGAAGAAGAAACAGCGTTTTCTCGATGAAGATGTTCTTGCATGCAAAGCGGTGGCGTCGCAGCTCGCTAACATTATCGAAAATGCCAAGTTCCTGATGTCAGCGCATACGCCGCAGGAAAACAGAAGGGCAACAGCGATCCTCGAAGATATGAAAGTCATAAACGCCAAGGTGGCGTCTGAGGGGTATGCGTTTTCCGAGGCGACGGTTGTCGATAAGGAAAAAACATTTACGTTCCTGCTACAGAGGCATTTTTCCGAACAGTATTCGCTGGAAGATCTCGATAAGGCTGTGGCGGTTACGAGCGAGGCGCTTCAGGAACTTCAGAGCCAGGTCGAGGAG
>DRGS01000207.1 GCA_011053245.1 Phycisphaerales bacterium | reverse complement strand
TCCGCGGTTAAATATCTGTTTTAGTAGTTCTCTGTGGCCCTCAGTGTTCCTCTTTTTCCTCTGTGGCAAAGTAGTTAAATTGAAAAACAAAAACATGAAAAACAAAGCCAATTTCAACAGCGTGAAATTTACCACAACCTCTTACAATACAGTGGTTTACAACGCTTCACAACCAAAACCCAAAAACGGAACAAAGCCAATTCAAAGCCAATTCCAAACACCCTAAACCCTCACTTTTTTCAGAAAAAGTCCTCGTTTTTACTACCCCTTATTTGTAAAAACAAACCCAATTTTACAAATCCAAGAAACACTGCAAACTCTTGCAGTGGAAGTGCTTACAACGATTTATTCCCCGAATTCCAACAAAAAAACAAACCCAAAACAAACCCAAACAAACCCAATTTCGGCCCAGCCTCTGGTGTTTTGAAAAAGCGATTGATCGCGGAATTATACCTTTTCAAATCTCACTCATTACAACCATCTCAAATTATAAATTATCATCAATGCCATCGCCGCGAAAAGCACCACAAAAGCCATTTTAACCGCGGCAATATGACGTCTGAAAAAATTACCCATATGCTCCGAAGTAACTCCGAAAATAGCCAGCAGGAAAACCGCGAAAAGCGGCACTATAAATGCAATGTTGTATATAAACAGGTATGTTACCGCCCTGATACGCAAGCTTGGCTCGGAGATCATTGTCACGATCGGGATATAAACCTGGCCGGTGCAGGCAAGTTCGGCTCCGGCGATTACCACACCCAAAACAAACGTTGCGCTGAGGATAGCCGGTTTGTTTCTCGCGAAATCCCGGATCCGCCCTCTGATTTTTTCTTTCAGGAAACCTGGCAACTGCAGGGTAACATCTGCAACATTACCTTTAAGACATCGGACAAAATCGATCAGCGACAGCACTCCGAGCGTCACAACAACAAGCAGAAGCAGCGAATTTACACCAACTACGATCGCCTGACTTCGTAATATCAATTTTAAAAAATTAAAAAACGCCAGACCAATAGCGAAATAGGTAACGAAAACCGCCAGCGTAAATACACTGCCGGTATAGAACATTTGTTTGCGGGAAATACCGACAAGACTAAGATATGAAATAAGAAAAATAATGGTAGTAAAAGCACACGGGTTTATTCCGTCGAGAAGGCCGGCCCCTGCAACCATACTACCGGTCAAAGCGTTGAATTCCCCCTCAGCGATAGTAGATGTGTCATGGGCCTTGCTGAATGGAACGATCGTCTGTTTAAGATATTGCTGCGGACCCTTGCGAAACTCGGCGATCTCTTTGTCAAGTTCCAACTCTATTTCAGTTTCTCCGCCAAGAACGCTTCTGCCAACAAAAATAGCGGGAATATCAGCTCCCTGTCGACCGAATTCGGTTCCTGCGTTGAGAAACATCTCATAAGTTCCTTCAATACCAAAATCAAAATAAAATACTCGCAGGGCAACGTTATTTTTTTTGGCTAATCTGGGAAGATCATGCTTAAGTAATTTTCGACAGTAAGCACAATCATGAGAAAATAAATGCAAAGTAAGCTCCGGCCCATCGGCTTGGTTATTTATAAGTATTTCTTTGCGAAGATGCCCGGCTATCTGCTCAGCGTCCCTTGTTGTGTCCTGGTATTGCGATCTCGGCGTTAATGTTATGCTGTCAAGAACTGTTCCGTCAGTGGCAATAGCACGAATAGTCATCGTATCCGAATCGACATCAACCCTGCAGAAGTGATGCCTGCGGGCCTCAGCCTGCGAGGTAAATGCCGGGTTTTTATTCATCCAGATAATCTCAGCGCCGCCGCCACCTGAAATAATATATGTAACCCCCTGGTGATTGGATCGCTCGTACAAATGCCAACTGGCAAAAACCGCATCAACCTTATACTTTTGAAAAATCGGTGCCCAGACGCGACGGAGTGTTTCAGAAGATTTTCCTCTCGATATATAAACCGGGTCATGCAAAAAGACTACCCTGAAGGGTGCTTTCTGTACATCCTCTTTTGCTAATTCGGATTCAAGCCAGCGAACCTGCTCACTTTTACTATCAATTTCGCTACGCTGCTGCTGTCCACGTGTATCCCATGCCCGCAAGGCGAAAAACTGAACCCCTCCCCATTGGAATCTATAATATCCTTTGGCAAGCTTGGGGAAATATTTTGCATACAATCCATTCCCACCTGCATAATCATTGTCACCCATAACAGTATAAATCGCGGACCGTTGTAAGAGATCGGATTCAATTTGAAAAAAGTCTTCCCAATGTTCGGATTTCGTCCCATCGTCAACCATATCTCCGAGAACCAGACAAAACGCGGGCTCATGCTCTACGACCTGATCAATAACCGCCTTGTGGCCACGGCTGCTCTGTGTATCACCGGGTCGAGGATCGCCATATACCGCAAACGTAAACGACTTTCCCTGACGAGGAGCTGTTCTTATCTGAAAATTGCTATCGTCTTTATCAGTTTGAGTTGCCCCCTGATCGCATATTACATGGTAATTATATGTCGAGCCTTCTTTGAGTCCGGTTACTTTTATGAAATGAGATTTGCTTTTGCCGGCTGAGGTGAATTCTTTTACCTGGTCGATATCAAAGACTTTCACGGTTGCCGAGGATGGCTCATTAAGATGAAAAGCTACAACGGCACTGTCTTCGGTAACATCCAGCAGGTAAGGTTCAACCGCAAAATCACCGTAAGAAATGCCGGCTAATATTACACATAATATGATCGAAAGCTTCAATTGGTTCATTCAACACTCTCATCAGAGACAAAAAGGCTGGCAACTTTAGTTTTTAGCTGATTGGCGATCACTGAATTATACTCTTCTCTGACGAAACTTACAACACCCTTTTGGTCGATGATAACTGTTGTAGGAAATGCGGAGATCCCGTATCTGTCAGTTACAGTTTGCCCCTTATCAAGCAGCACCGGATAATCGATGTTCAGGTTTTTGGCGAGTCGCTTTACTTCATTGATGTTTTCAGGGTCGCTGCAGATACCGGCCACAACAAGATTTTCACTTCCCGGCATATTCTTAAGCGATTTCAATTCAACAAGTTCCGCTTTGCAGACACTGCACCAAGTGGTCCAGAAAACAAACACAACAACTTTATCCTTGTGCTGATTGAGATAGAACCGCTTATGCGTTAGTGTGTCGAGTCTGAAATCTTTGGCGGTATCTCCCGGGCTGATCTTGTCGCTGCTCTTGCCGCAACCGCTCAGAAGAACGCTAAGGCTGACAAGAACAACTATCTTATACAATAACGATCTCACTGTTTTTCTTCTGGAGTCAAACTTTTCTTTTTTTTACGAATATGCTTGTCGATAGCGTTAAAGCCGTTCGCAGCTAAAACGGTCAAAGCCGTCGCTCCCGTGGCAAAAGCCAGAAAGGCCGGGATCAAACTGCCGACCGAACTGGAATTCGGGTTGTAGCCGGTTTTAACTCGTAATATTCGACCTTTATGTTCTTGGCTCATGCAATACAAATCCACTTTGACTATATAACTCAAAAATACACGGATGATATACAACCGTTATAATCCAATCTGTTTGAAAACACCCCATTTTCCAAACTCATGGAACATAATATAACCCATTGAGCATAGAATTACAAGTATCGTTAAAATTGAAATGGTCTTATGGGTCGCTGGAGACAAATTAAGGTCGGTTTTAGAACCGATTTTTTTCAGTATAGAATAGGCCGCAAATGATATAATGCCGGCTGCAAGAAATGCGAAAGCCTGGAGTCCATACCAGCCCTGTGACGGGACGCCCTTTTCATTTATCATTTTCCATGCATGTTCAAGCGGATAGTACCTTGGTACTGGTATCTTGCACCATATCACCAAAAAATAAAAAAAGGAAGTAAAAGCGACAAAAACAGCACCTGTGATAAATGTTATATCAGATCTTTTCATTAAAATGCCCTTTTCAGATGCGTCAGGTATGCCCCTGCGGTGATCATATACCAGAGTATTATATTGGCAATTAAACAAAGTGGGATATAGAGCCAGAGTTTTTGCTTGTCCTCGGCAGGATCAAAATTTTTACGCAACATATAACAGACTGCCAGGATCGCCAAGCCATGGCTTGCCCAATGCTCCTTGACCTCAAAAAGGCCGGTAGCCCACGGTAAAGTCTTATCGAAATATTCGTAACGCATATAAATTCTAAAAGCCGGATACATCAGGCAACCGAATATATAAATTGCCAGGTAACTCCAGAACGAAACCGATAGTACAAGCTTTTCCCGTTTAAGATGGGCAAAACGGCCCCGCATAAAACCCACAAGACATATCAGATGATGCGACATGCTCCCAACCAGCAAAAAAGTCACCAGGAAATGAAGCATGAGAATAAGTTGAAAAATATCTTCCAGAAATACCACACTAACTCCTGACAATTGAAACGACATCCGATTTATTATAACTTACAAATCATCAACTCTCTGCGAAATAATTATATTTCCTGAATGTTCATCTTAAACTAATTGGCGTCAATCCTGCTTCCAAATCTTTCTCAAGTGCAACGGAATTCATTGTAGCATAATTTCCGTTCAACATGTTGGAAATTATCTCGGCTATTCTGGGGCTGCGTTTTTTAATCCTCGGCTCGATAATACGGTAAAAAATAACCGCCTCAGCCCTTTTGACATCGCATTTAGCCAGATCAGAATTACGAAGATTCTCAATTTCCATTATTTCAAACAGCACACAAAGGCCATAGGTCCGTGCAATTACGTCTTCGATCTCACGACGGGCCGTCAGATAATCAGCCGAATCTGCCTTTGCCAGGCGATCCAACGCAGCATCAGCCGCTGTCTGGAGTGTCTTATTTTCGGCAAAGAAATCCTTATCGCGACGAACAAAGCTTGGCCGGATCCCTTCAAAATAGGCTTTAATTCGTTTGGCAGATACAGATTTATCTATACCGTCCAATTCATCTCTGATCGCCAGAACAGTAACATGCTGAAGCCCTTTTGCCAGAGTCTGCTGGTTGACCTTAACCTTATCACCTGCCGCACATTTGCTCAACGCCTGACGAATCTCCGAATCATACTGCATGCCAAGTTTAGCGTCATACTTCTTCACAATCGCGGAAGTAATTTCATACTGAGCTTTTACAGCATCCCAATCAGGCTCTGCCTCTTTGCGCATTCTCTCGATCGTCACTTCCGCCTTCGCATACGCCTCTATGCCGGGCAGTTCCGGATCCGCCGTTTTTTTGGTACTACATCCCATCAGGCCAACAACCAAAAAACCAACACAAAACCATGTCTTGATATTCATATCATTCTCCCAAAAACAGCAATTCACTTAGAAAACAAACACCACGCTTGTTCCGACCACATTAGTATCGATCCACCCGCTGGAGGAACTCATGCTGCTTTTGTACATGTAGTACACATTGGTTTTGACATTTTCGCTAAGCATAAATGAAAGGCCCGCCACAAACCGGTTCTGTTTGACAGTGCTTTCCCCGAGGTTTATAAATATCTCATCGGAAATGTAAGGCTGAAGATCAAATTCTGTCAGTGTAAAGGGAAGGTTGATCGTAAACTTGTTTCGCAATCGCCAAATGTCTTCGGTCTTTTCCTTATCGCGGAACTCGAGCCTGAGCCGATCTCCAAGCTTGCACCCGTACAGTTCGCCTTTGAACATGAGATTGAGATGCGGTCGGTTTTCCCTTCGGAACTTACCCGTGCTGTCTCTTTCAAATTCCTTCTTAAAGTTCAGGCTCACA
This sequence comes from Phycisphaerales bacterium, assembly GCA_011053245.1. The sequence goes on along the minus strand of DRGS01000207.1, from coordinate 39,814 downwards.
TCTAACCAGTCAGCAAGACCTTTGTAAACCAGACCGACATCGGTATTATGAAGATAAGGATCGTCGCCGCTTCTTCCAACACGAAGTTCTTCGCGAACCGTTATCTTCCAGTCCTCACCCATGTTAAAATCAAGGCCGATACTCTGCCAATACTCCGCGTTTCCATCAGTCGAAGCAAAACAATTGCCTCCAACGATCGTCACCAAAACCAGCATCGAGCTGAAAACAAAATGTGTGTTCTTAAATAACTTACCCATTTTACATCTTCCTTCCATTATTACCATATAACATTGTATATCTCAACCCAGCTACGCCGCCGGGCCTCCTTACCAATAGACTATCAAACTTGTCTCGAAAACACCGAGTTTTCCAACTTAAACTGAGGCTATTCAACCGCAATATCGCCGTGAGAAAAAACCCTTACCTCCATGAAATGAAGCTCGTCTGAGTAGCTGAACTCTACCTTGAAATAGACTATCGGAATATTACCGCAAACCACAAATCCTGTCAACAATGAAAAAAGAAAAAAGAAAAAACCTGCCGCTGGTAAACCCATAACTACCGGCAGAAACAAGAGTTACAGGCATCGATGTTTACATTCCTATAACGATCAAATAATGCTCGCTGACGTAATATATGGCCAAATATATCGCCGCAGCTAAAAAAACCATTCCTGTTATACTGCCGATGACCGCTGGCAAAACAGAACCGGCCTTGGCAAAGATTTTTGCACCAAAAGTTATCGATACCAGCGAAGCAATACCTGCCGCCGCGGAAAAGTAAGTCGTTATCAAAAGCATTTCTCTGGTAGATATGAATTGCTCGCGGATCAGCCATGCACCAAATAGCAGGATCACCTCCAAAACCACAAAGGCAATAATTGCCCAGCTAATCCTGCTCTTATCAATACCAATTGGCTTGATAAGAATTGTCACGCCGGCAATAACAGCTAAAATGCCCCAGCAAATCCAGGCTATCTTACTGCGGCGAATGTTACGCATAGAACGGGTAATTTGTGCCTCTATGGTCTCCCGGTGAGCAGGCAGTTCAGTGATCGCTTTTGTGTATACTTCTATAGCCTGGTCAAAACGGCTTGCATCATAATATGTCTGACCGATCTCTATCAAAACCTCCTGCGCCAAGGGACTGTCCGGATACGCATCCCTCAGTCGCCGGTAAGCCTGAACCGCTTTGTCCGCATCGCTTTGTCTGTATTGGTTTGCCAGCCAGTATTGCATCGCCGGCGCTAATTTGCTGTCCGGATATTTCTTGATCGTCGATTCGACCTGTACCAGAAGTTTATTTCGTTCTTCAGCAATATGTTTTTTCCTGGCGAACTCGATCTTTCTGATCCGGTCAAACTCAGCTAACGGCTCATAATTATGATCGGAATATGTGGACAAATACTTTATTCGCTGCTTTGCAAGCGGAACACGTGTCCCGGTGGGATATTCATCAAGCAAACGCTTATACCATCGCAGAGCCTCGGAGAAATTGAAGAGTTTCTCATCGTATATCGATGCTATGGCAAAATAAGCATCACTGATCTGAAAATGTCCCTGATGGTTTTCGATGAAATCCTTATAAGCCTTGATACTGTCCTCATACGCTCCCTTATCAGCCAGACGTCTGCATTCGGCGCAGGTTCTTTTTTCTTTAAGAGGCGGACTTTTAAGAACAACTTCTCGGCCATCGTCAAGAAAAACCGCTCTGGCAGATTCAACATCCACATCAACCCTGACCGCAATGTCGGTACCAATTCCAAAATATTGTATGCTGTCAATTTCGACAGCCTCTTTGCTTTCTCCGACAACCGCTACAAATGCTACTTGCCTCGCTGACACTCGTTTGTTATGTGCAGCTAAGCTCAAATGCAGTTTGCTCTGCTTGATCGCCTCTTTATCAATTTCAACCGTTGAACTGACTACCCCAAGTGTGTGAGCGGCAGGTGCGTCAAACATCATCGTTATTTTTTCGCTTCCATCGGCAAAGATCAGCCGTAAGCCGCCCCAATCCAGCTTCCACAAACCAGCAGAACTTTCCCTTCCGATCGCCCTGAGAAATGGCGAATCAACCCCGTCGCCACCGTAGATCGGAATATATGGCCGAACCTCTGAAAAACCGTCCGTTTGCTGCGTAACATCGGAGAAAGATATAATAAATTCAGGTACTTCAGAGCTTACCAATGATACAATTTGATCGCCGAGACTACCAGCGACCATGAGAAACGAAAAGGGTCCGGCCGATGCCGGCTGTGTTTGAAATTGAAAGCGACTCTTTGATTTGCCGATCCAATACGTATAACGGGCAGATGGATTGAGACCTGTTATAATAACTTCATGCCGGTCAGACGGGCCAAAACTATCCATTGCCTCTAACGGATCGACATTACTACCCGCAGGCCTGTAGAACACCCGGCCTTTATACACTGTTTCGCTGAGCCACGCTATCGTAGCCTGAGACCTACTGACATTCAAAACTTCCGGCCTTACATCACCAGCAGCAGGTTTGCGAAACTGCAAAACACCAAAAAACGCTATTCCAGCGATTACCACGATCAACAATAAATGCTTCCTGCTCATAATTAGACTATATCTGCAAATTGATACCTTGTCAATAACCGCCTGGATATTCGCATTCCCCCAAACCATCCTCAAGAGAACCAAAACCTGACCTCAATTACGATTTGTGTTTGTCTAATTCATTTAACGCAAAAGCATAAGCACCCACTGAGACCGCATGGCTGGTATCCAATACCGCAAGACCGATCCCAAGCCGCTTCATCGAATCATAAGGAACCGTTTTGTCCGTACCGGGAACTTTGATCTTTTTAACAATCCCTTTAAGAAACTGCTTTTGGGCTTTCGGGGCTTCCATGTCAAAACACTGTTGAACAATGCGAGGAAGTTCATCCGTCAAGCTTACCATTATGCAACCTCTGTAGAAGTTGGAAACTACTGGGATTCTTCTACATACCAGGACTCAATTTCTTCAAGTGACCGTCCGGCGGTTTCCGGCATCATCTTCCAGACTATCACGATCTGAGGGACCAATATACCTGCAAAAATGAAAAAGGTTGTTGACGGCCCGACGCTATCGCGTAATATAGGAAAGAACTGACCAACTAAAGTGTCAGCCAGCCACAATGAAAGAATCACTACTGACATTGCATGAGAACGAATATTCGTCGGGAAAATTTCTGAGGCAAAAATGAATTTGATCGGTCCAAGCGAAAAAGCGAAACATGCTACAAAACCACACATCAGCACGATCAGCATATTGCTCGCACCGGCAAACATCAAACCGATACCCATTAAACAGCAGATGGCTCCGACGGTGCCTATCTGAAGCAATTTGCATCGCCCCAGCTTATCCACTAACCACATGGCAAGTACTGTGAAAATCATGTTGAAAAAACCAATCACTGCAGTGCCGCTTAAAGCACTGTCAGCTTTAAAACCGGAATCCTCCAGCAGCGAGGTTCCGTAGTAGAAAACCACATTGATTCCGCTAAATTGCGCAAATACCGCCAGCGAAACAGCCACAAAAAGTGCTTTACGGTACCGCGGGTGAAACACGTCTATAAAACGTTTTTTTGTTGCATCTTCTTCAGCAATTGTCCGCTGCATATCGTTAAACTCTTGCTCGGCATCTTCAATAAAAATTTTGTTTAACACTTTTTGTGCAGGTGCTGATCGGCCCGCTTTTATTAGCCAGCGCGGACTTTCAGGCAGTGTCAATGCAAGCCCCAAAAACAGCATCCCCGGAATTAGCTCCGTGGCAAACATAGCACGCCAGGTTTCATCCACTACGAACCATTTTAAAAAACCACTTTCCCCTACACGATCAGCCATGAATTGCGCCCAGCGATGCAGGACTACATTATTGAATAAGGCAACCATGATGCCGATTGTGATAGCAAACTGAAAAACCGTGACCAGACGTCCTCGAAGATGTGTTGGTGATATCTCAGAGATATAAAGCGGACAAACCATCGCCGAGATACCGACGCCCAATCCGCCAATCCAGCGTGCGATTATCAGAAATTGGATATTGCCTGCCAGACCGCTTCCCAACGCCGAGATCAGCAATAACCCGGCAGCTAAAATAAGATTACGGCTGCGACCAAATCGATCGCTTAACCAACCGGCCACCGCAGAACCGATCACTGCTCCAATCAAACCGGAGCTTACAAATAAGCCCTCAAGTGCGGATGAAAGCGAAAATTGTTCCTTAACTGCATTGATCGTGCCGGAAATAACGATCGCGTCAAATCCCCATAAAAAACCGCCCAATGCAGAGGTAATACAAATATACATCAAAAATGGGAGATGAGCCTTGTGGACAGTACGATCCGGTTTTAGATCTGTTGCCATAAGAAGCTTTCTTTCAAACGTTTACTTTAATGTTAACAAGTGGCAGTATAACTTTAAAATTTATAAAAACAACAATTTCATCGTATAATTTAATTGCAAGCGACGAAATCATAAAATCTACTCTAATTCTTTTCCCTTGACTTCATGTACTAATTAACCACATTCCGGCTGCCGTCAGCCAGCGGAACAGGTTCAGAATCGACGCCCCATTTGCTCGGCTTGGGTCAATACCCCCAAATCACTTCATCGGCCACCCGCCACACCCATCGATTATCTCATCAACTCCACCCATACACATTATAGTCCGCCCAAGCCACCCCTGTCATCCCAGCATGCTTTTAGCTGGGATCCACGCTCAACAATTTCAATGAACATCTGCGTTTTGTCATTCCAGCGCACATTCGTCATAACTCAGCTCCCGCCCCCGCCGATCCTTCAGTTTGTTATCTGCACACAGTGCATAACCGCACCCTTTAGCCGGATAAACTCTTGTAAGCCTTTTCGTTTCGGGTTATAATGACAGTCTGTGGAAGGATCGTCCCCGCTTGGGCGGTAAGTAAAGGGCAAAATGCCAATAAAGATCAAAGGCAAGTCACTGACAATCAGGGCGATGCTGAGTAAATACAGAATATAACCATTATTATTAAGCAGAAAAGGAGTCCAACATGGGCGATGGCGGCAAAAGGAATAAAGGTAAAAAAGAAAACCAGAAAAAAGCAGTTCTTAATCCAAAGGAAAAACGAAAGTTGAAGAAGGCAAAGAAGAATAAATAATTGCACCGTAAGAAATGCAATTGCCCATTAAGGCTCATAAACTGTTATAAAGTGCGGTCAATCGAATGCACTAATCCGTATGACCCGCGATGTGGTGAATAGACTGCTTTTCCGCTTTACTATTCCGTTTTGACCTTTTATAATACCTCTGGTTTCGTTTAATCAGGGTTTTCTATAATGAACAACTTGCCGAACGGGTGAGGCTACTGCAGGAACTAACAAAAACCAGTTGTGAAAAGAAGATGGAGTCGTTTGTTTAAGTCCAGCACTTACTCCGATTGGTGCGGGAAAAATACATGTTTGTGGGATAAAAACAGGTGGAAATGGTGGGTTGGTATGATTGGAGTAACTGTAATGTATCGGGTCACATCACTTCTACTATCATCGCTATTAGCATGGCTAGCTTATGGGAAAAACCTCAACGAAATATCCTCTTGGTTGATAGGCATAAATTTCACTGCTGCTGTTTTTTCCATAAACTTTACTTATTTTGGACACCAACTATCACGATATAAGTCTATCCTCGATAGAGTTACTGGTCGTCAATGGCTTAATATCGGTCTTCTTATAGCACTTCCTTTTGTGCCTTTGCTTGCTTTTCTTATCAAGCCTGCTTTTCATGCTTACATTGCACTTGTTTTGCTGCCTGTAGTTATATACTCTGCTATAGACAATGCTCGTTTGACAGCAAGGTATCTTGACCCAGTAGATTATTTAAAACGAACGCTAACCCCTAAAGCAATCAATACTTATATTAACGATTTATATAAACAAATAGCCTTTGAAGTGCATGCTCATAAGAAATATCTAAATAACATAAAGAAATTCCAGATACCATTACATGCGTGGTCTTTTGAAACGGATACACTTGGGCTTGCAACCAATGATCTATGGGATAAGTTGACAGTTGTAGTCAAGCAATCAGTTTTAAATAATGACTACCCTGTGTTCCAAACCACCTTGGAATATATAATGAATTTGATTAAATGTTCGTATGAGTTAAAGTCAAAAAAAACTGATGACTATCAAGAACTAAGTGGCGTACGTTCGATGTCTCATAAAAGACTAAGAGGGCTAATTCATTGGATTCAGGAAGAAGACAAAGAAGGTATATACATTGAAGCTTTTTGTAATAAGCTTTGTGGGCATCTTAAGTCTCACGAAGCTTTGGAAAAACCACTTGAAAACCTTACAGAAAGCATCATGTCAGATGTAACCTACTTGGGATCTGTTATGCTTGTTACTAAACAGTGCAGTGAGCCGATGAAGGTTCTTAATACAGTCCATGCGGTCATAGAACTTGCTATACATAAAATCGAAAAGGACATTAAAGATGGGCATGAAAGGACGTTAGAAAAATACAACATTGCGGGGTACGCATATTTAATTAAATCTCTTGGAAAAGATGCTACTAAAAGCGGCCATTTACACTTTGTTTACCGCTGCATGGAAACGCTATCATATTTGGGGTGTAATGCAGCGAAACTCGGTTCTCGCCAAACTGTTGTTGCTTGTTTTGAATGTTTAGTTCAACTTGGACGGATTTGTCGCAAAGAAAAACTGGGCTGTTATTGGGGACGTTGCATTATTCCTTTACACCACCATGCAGAGGAATTCATGGGCCATATTCTAACATGGCTCGTTCAAAAACAAGTTCAAGATGGCGCATTTATGTTGAAGGCATGCGCCGAACGGGCTTATTCACGACTCCGTGGTTATAGCTGCTCAATAAAGCATCAACAAGGAATGAATCCAAAGTTTTGGATTACCCAGATCAATGATGAGAAAGCGGGAAAACCAGAGCCTCACGTGGAGGAAGAGCAAGGCCGATATGGTTACAGTGGAAAAGTAGACTATTCTGATCACAATGATTTGACAGAATATGTTCTTTTTGATCATGATTGACATTGAGGACAGCTATAGTATGAATAAGTTGTTTTGTTTAAGGTTGTACTATCGATGTAAAAGTCTCACTTGCTAACTTTTACAAACACCGTAGCGAGACGATAACCTTTGTCTGGCAAACAGGTTGAGACTGGCATAATTAAAAGTGTCCGACACTTTTCTGGCTTCTCCGCTTTTCTGTCACAGCATCGCCTCTGGCGAAGCCGGATAACCAATCGAAGATCCTCCATAGCCCCTGTCCTTCGAAGCTTCAGCGAAGTAGGATGGCGGCGGAGGACCTAATCCACAATTTAAAGCTTGTCCCTGCATGCTCTAAGCAGGGATACTACCCCATCCATCCCCAATAATCAACAAATCCTCACCTTAAAAAAATAAAAAAACTTAAAATTTTTGCTTTACCGCCAATGTCCTTTATGGTATACTATGTCTAAGTAGTGTTCTTTAACAATAAAGTAGGAACTTAACCTTAGACGTTCCCCTTGAAATGTGAGCAGTTTTTAGCCAAGGAACGTACATAAGGGTGGGTGTCTCTGCGCCTTTCTAAATTTGGGCAAACGGGACACCACCCGAGTGTGCTTGGCGGGCTGCTCACAGCCTCAAGGGTGCATGATGACGGTGGTGCCCCGTTTGTTTATGCGCCTCACATCGTGCTATTAATAATCGTATTGTGGGTAATAACCTTTTGCGGAGATTATGCGCGCAAATTAAGGAGCAAAAAAATGGAAAACCCCAAATGCCAGTCAGACAAAGAACTGATCGCTAATTATATGACCGCTATAGGCGTGATCATGCAAGCATTTTTCTGCGATTCTCACCCCTGCAAGCAAAGCCGCGATCTATTTTACCTGGACCTCATCGAAGTAGGTCAAATTATCGGCATGGACAACCTCTCAGACGCCCTCATAAACATCAGCGAAAATGGTTGCCTGTCGCTTTCTGATCCGATTTTTTTCTTTCGTTTCCCCAGCCGGGATGGGGAGTAATTCCGGGATGGGCAGCCTGCCAAGACCATGCTGAACCTTGGCAAAAAGGCTGCCCATCGTTATGATTTTCTGGGTCATATTTTATGAGCCAGACAAATTTTTTCTTTCCTAACACCCTTTACCGGAATGGGGAAAAATTCCGGGATGGGCAGCCTGCCAGGGCTTATGTTCCCCCTTGTAAACGGCGGAGCAAAAGTGTCCCACCTGGCCGAAAAGGCTGTCCATCGTCTTTTTTCTCCTCTACCTGATGCTGCATGATCGCCCGCCAAAATATTTCTTCATATTTTTTAAAAAACATCTTGACAACTATCCCGCCTGTTTGTATTATAGATAACAAACATTTAAGTTAATTTAATTTTTGAAAGGATCAAACAATGACAACTCCAAGACAGCTACACGCAAACCGGCAAAACGCCCTAAAATCCACCGGCCCCACAACCCCCGAAGGCAAGTCTGCCACCGCGCAAAACGCCGTCAAACACGGCCTCCTGACCAGTCAAAACATCATAAATGGCGAATCCAAAGACGACTTCGACCTTCACAGGGAACAGTTATTCGAAGAATTCAACCCGGAAACCCCCATAGAGAACCACCTCGTTCAACGCATAGTAACCCTTACATGGCGTCTAAAACGTGCATACCGCGCCCAGACCGCAGCCGTCAACTCCCTTCACCATTCCCACAGAAACAAACCTGTCGTTAAGCTCCCCGGCATCATGAGACCCAAAAACGACTCACCGCCCCCGCCCGACCACGAACTCGGCGATGTAACCGTAAAGGATACCGCAAATTATAAGGTCATCGACAACCTCCTGCTACAGGAACGCCGCATAGAGAACAGCCTCTATAAAACCTTTGCCGAATTAGAAAGAAAACAGTTGATCAGGAAAATCGACTCGGAAAACGAGAAAAACTGAACAAAAAGCATAAAAAAATGAAAAAAAACACAAAAAAACGTGAAAAATTGAGAGCTTTTGAAAACGCAACAATGCCCTCGCCTTTCCTGGGAAACCCTCAGTCTCCACACATACTTTTTATGGAAAACAAACCCAATTTTGACAATTTAGAGATCACCGCAACCCATTGCGACAGAGTGACTTACAACGTTTTTTACCCCCCTACCCACAAAAAAAACAAACCCAAAACAAACCCAATTCAAACCCAATTTTTTCACTACTCCAATCCCCATTTTAGCGCGGAGCTTTTTTCGGATACAAGGCTTAGGCAAGGAGCACCCGGAAGCGTACAGGTGTACGTTGAGGACTGCTCCGACGCCGTACAACGCCGTAGCCGGGAAAAGAAACCGCTAAAATCACCCTATTGCTTGATAATTTCAACAGGTATCGCCGGTAGGAAGTCGATTGAAATACGACGGCTTGGGGGTGTTTTTTTGCCTTTACCCTTCTTTTTCGGTGTGTATTTTCTGAACCCCTCGACAATGACATTACCCACAAAACCAGTTGCTATTAATTCTTCGTCGGCTTTTAACTCAAATGTGAGGTTCCCATCTTCTGCCTTTACATCGTGCAGCGTCAGTCCCTTGGGCGGCTGGTTCAGTTCCAGCTCAAGATCATTAAGAACTTTTTGTTTTCCCATTTTGAGCCTGACCCTAACAGAATCTCCTGAGGCAATACGAATAGGCGCATTACTTGTTAACTTAAAGAAAGGCTGCGGCCATCTTTTTTTCTGAACGTCGATCAACAACTGCTGTGACGGCACAAGATGTCGATATAGAAATGCCTGCATCATATTCTCTGCGGGCACAACAGTGTGAATGACGATACTGCCGGCGATCAACGCGGTTCCCTGCAACTCCAATGGGTAAGGTTTGACAGGGACTTTCGGGCCAATAGCAAGAGTCATACGGATCTGGTCACAACCGGCGGGGATCGTACCGCCTTGAATACTGAAACCAGCGGGCGGGTTCTTCAATGTTACTTTGACCTGACCATCGAATCCGTCTTTGCGCAACACATGGACACGCATAGCAACCGTCCTGCCAGCATAGGTATGCAAACTCGACGGCGTCACGCGAAGTGCAAATTCGCCCTTGGGCTCAGCGATCCGAAGGCGATAACCATAGGCCTTGCCGCCTTGATTTTGAGAGTCGGTTAAATGCACATAGTAAGTTCCATTTTCAGGAAAAGTAGCCATGAGATATGGATCGGCATGGTGCGTTGTCAACCCGCCGGTATCTTTATGCAAAAAACCGTCTTTCTTTATGTAGTCGTCGTTGAACGCCAGCGTACTGCCATCTGCTTTGGTCAGTCGCAGGAAAGAATCCACGGGCGAATTCAATCGGCGGCCATAGACTTCGGCAACAACTTTTTCGCCGCGGCGACCACTGAACTTGAACACATCGACATCACCTGGCCGGTCAATTCGTCCATTTATGATTATTGGCAAAGTAACGGCTTCGGCGTCTTTGGCAGTGTTGTTTGACTCGGCTTCGGTGGTTTCGGCAACCCTGTCCACCGCGTAAATAATTGGATTGGAAATCAGCTTGCCGCTATTGTAGGTGGTATACCGAATATTGCTGTTATTTTTGGATAGGGTATCCAACAGCAATTGAGTCCTTGGCAGGTTCCAGCCTTCGATCGAAACCGATGCTTTAGTGTACTCTCTGCCGCCCAAGGGAAAAACCTGTGTGATAAACGGCTGCTCACTTATAGCAATTCGGTAAACAAAATCCTCCCGGCCCCTGTATATGGAGTCGCGGATCTCCAGTTCATATTCGCCTGATCTGGGTATCTCATAGAATAGCACCGGATCCGGGTTGAAACGATAATCGTCGACAAACGCCACTTCATTGTTTTTGTCATCATACAAAGTCAGTGTGGCCTGAAACCAGCCGGGGACAGCATCTGAAAGATACGGTATGAGACTCCGGGCGTGCGCTTCTATTACAAGCTTTTGACCTTTTTGGCCCGTGAAACGAAAACGGTCCACATCTCCGGGCATGATCTGGCCATTCAAAACCGTCGGCAGTTTAAGCGACTTTGATCTGGGGATACCGGGCATGTTAGGGATTTTTGGATATGCCTGCTTGTCATTGGGTTCCAGTTCCCTAACTTCCGGTAGTGTTGCGACTTGAAAGACCATGGGGTTAGTCAGGCCAAGCGGCGTTTTGATGCGTATCTCGCGATTGCCGGGTTTTGCGTCCGGGTCAATAGTGACCTCGATAACAACGGATTCGGCGATCTGGCGGTTAGGTTGGGTCATTCTTCTTGGGAAAAAAAGGATGTCTCTGATATGCGCTAATTCCTTCAGGCTTTTGTTGTCGATATCGACTAATAGCGGATGATTGGGCATCTTGACCGTTCGTTTCTTTGCCGCGGGCTTTTCGCCCTTGGCTGCGGTTTTCTCTTCAGGCTTTGTGGTTTTTTTAGGGGTTGCAGTTTTTCCTTTGGCCCTGTTTCTGGCCGAGGATCGGGGAGGTGTTATACCTAATTCTTTGAATCGTTTGTCACGCACCTCTGCCAGTTTTTGCTGAACGAGTTTCCGTTGTTCTTTCATTTTGACTATGTTTATTCTACAGTATTTAACTACCGATGCGTTTACTCCTTCTCCGGAAATATATACATCGGCGGCTCCTTTTAGGAATTGGCCTCCGGCGATTATCTGGATGACGGTTCCCTGCTGTCCGCCGGCTGGGTAGAGGTATCCGATGTGAGCCTCTCTTCTGACTGTTTCGCCGTGAGCAGCGACAACGCAGAGCATCAATAACACAAAAACCAATGTCCTGAATTTCGACATAGCTAATATTCCCTGATTTACATAATCTCTGTGAGTTTGCCGCCGGTTTCCTTTGAAGTCGGCATAACTTTGATGTCAAGTCCCATCTGGTTCGGCATTGCTCCATCGGAGTCTATTCCGAGCAACTCATAAACACTGCGTATGACTTCTGCGGGATGTACGGGTCTTTTTGCAACTTCGGTTCCGTTTTCGTTAGATTCTCCAATGATATGGCCACCCTTGAAACCTCCGCCTGCAAGCACCGAGCAAAAACATTTTCCATAATGTCCCCTGCCGCCATTCCATGGCGGATCCCATTTGATCTTGGGTGTGCGTCCAAATTCTCCGCCCCACCAGACGATGGTACTATCGAGTAGACCCCGCTGGGATAGGTCCTCCAAAAGCGCCGCCATTGCTTTGTCCATTTCGGGCAGTTTACGGGTCATTGTCTGGAAGTGTTGTTTGTGAGTATCCCAGCCTTTATAGTTGATGGTTACATACGGTACACCGTGTTCGACAAGTCTGCGTGCCGCCAGACATGACTGGCCAAATGTAGTGCGTCCGTAGGCATCGCGAGTTGTGTCTTTTTCCTGTGACAGGTCAAAGATTTTTCCCGCGTCGCCAAACATCATGTCGTAAGCATTTTTCTCGCAATCGTCCATCTTTTTGAAGTTGGGGTTGCCCGGCATGAGTTTGCCAAGGGAATCAACCGAATGAAGTAACTGACGCCGGTTGCGTTGGCGTTTCTCTGTAATTCCTTTTGAGACGATCCCTTCCACAGCAAACGGATTCCTGTTCGGATCCCCACCGGTGGCGAAAGGTTTGTATCGCTGGCCGAGGAATCCCGCTTCGGAAAAGCGTCCCTGCGGCTGGGTAAGTACGATGTATGGCGGGACCAGACCTTTGTAGCCCTGGCCATAGCCCTTAAACAGCGAAACGACGGCTCCGACGGATGGATAAACCTGCCTGCCCGGTTCGTGACCGGTCTGTACCATATAAGAAGCGGTTTCGTGGCCGTTGATGCCGTGAGTCATACTGCGGATGATCGAATATTTGTCCGCGTGTTTTGCCAGAAGTTCAAGCTTGGGATTGATCCTGATGCCATCTACATTGGTGCCTATTGCCTTGTCGTAAGGGCCACGGTAGTCATAATCGGCATCGGGCTTCGGATCGAAGGTGTCAAGATGAGTAGGTCCGCCCCACATCCATATCTGTATTACCGACTTGGCGGGTGAGTTGACGGATTTTGGCTTTGCCAGAAGAGCAGCAGGATCGTAGGACAGCCCAACCGTTCCGGCAAGGCCAAGCTGCATCGCCTGGCGCCGCGTCATAAAACCTGAATTGATTTTTTGTTTATTCATTTTTTAATGCCTGTATAAAAATTCTTTTGTATTGATCAAAGCCCAAACAAGATCGTTTGTGGCCTCCCTTTGACTCAGTCCCGAAGTTGAATAGTATTTTCTCGCAACTTCTATCTCTGCCTCCGTTGGGAAGCGTGCCATGATACGCAAATAAAGCATTTCTATGGGCAGTCGCTTTTTTTTCCTGGCGGCCTTGGCAGCTCTGGCAGCTTTAGCAGCTTTGGCCCTGGCAGCCTTGGAAGTCTTAGCATTTCTGGCAGCCTTGGCATTGGCAGTCATGGGAGTCTTAGGATACTTAGGCGGCGTTAGTAATACTCTACTCTTTGTGATCTTATTTTGAATGTGCGTTGAATTCAATAAGTGTAATCGCTGGGCGTCCGTAGGGTTGTTTTTTCGTTCCGATTCGAGGCCCGTATCACGAGCCGGGCGTCCGAACATCTCAAGGAACTGACTGGTTATGCTTCCGTCGGCCAGACCGATGGACCTTTGTTCCTGGGGGACGAAACTAAAGGGTTCGGGGATGAGACTTAAATAGGTTTCACTGCTCCCGGTGATCTTGCAAAGTGCGTCAATGAGAACTTCGGCGTCCAACTGACGGACGGGATAGCAGGCAAACATGCTCTCGGCTTTGGGGTCGTCACTTTGCGGAATAGGCGATTGCTGGTATGTGTGGGAGTTGAGTATCAGCCGGTAAATATGCTGCAGGTCATAATCATTCTTGACAAGCTCCTTTTGCAGATAGTCCAATACCTCCGGGTATACGGCGGGATTGTCCGGTCGAATATCGTCAGGGGCGTGAATGATACCTCTGCCAAGGAGCCATGCCCAGATCCGATTGACGATATTTTTTGCAAACCATGGATTTTTCGAAGTTATCAGCCAATCGGCAAAGGCTACGCGAGGATCCTTTCCCTGTGGCACCTGAATAGAGGTACCATCTGGCAAAAGCGCTTTGAAAGATTCGGTTTTGGCAGGGTCGAGAAAGACGATCTCCTCTTTCCACTCAGCAGTACTTTTGTATCCGACCCTTGAAAATAAAGAAATCATTCCATCCTGATTGCGTTTGGGTAATTTGTCCAGCCGCAGTCCCATGAAAGTAAGTGCCGCCGCATTTGCTATGGACTCAGGCTCGGTCCCCTGGATCGCGCGATAGAAATTGACCTGTGGGACGCGGAAGTTGCTGCCGCTGGATGTCAACAGTTCGCGCGCAAATTTATCGTAAGGCATATTTGTTTCGATAGCATTTTGAATCCAGCGATGATAGGCTTGGACGGCATTGGGCCAAAGATTGATCGGGAACTCGGCTTTGACCCTTAACAAGTCACTCCATTTCAGTGACCAATACTCCGCAAACTCTTTATGCTCCATCAGAGAGTCGATCAGCATGGTGCGCTTATTGGGGCGGTTATTCTGGAGAAATTTGCGAACATCTTGTGGTTCCGGTAATGTGCCCGTTACGTCAAGATAGACACGCCTGATGAAAACCTGGTCGGAACAGAGTCTGGCAGGGGTTATATATTTTTTTCGTAGTGCGACAGAAACTATCTTATCGATCTCATTTACCGCAGTATATCCGCGCCGACTTTCAAAGGCACGGACAACCTCATGCTCTGCATCAACAACTCCGATACAGCCTATAAAGAAAGCGACAAGAAGTATTTTTTGGGCAGCTATTTTAAAAAAACAAGAGTTACGCATCAAAATCCAATCTCTACCAGTGTACAAGGCTCATCGGAGTTTATCATGACGAACCCAATCGGTCATTCCTCTGACAAACCCTGAAATCCGTTTGTTTGCACTCTACACCCTATCAGTGTATCTAAACCATCCTTTGGTAACGGCAAAATTGCATATCTTGCAAAAATTCTTATCCCCTATTTTTTATATTAGGGGTTTAATTTTTGCGAAACGTATTGTATCATACACTGTCTATAGATGAAATGTTTCGCAGAAAATATATTATGTAAGGACAATATGGCACAAATACAGGACTGTTTTGAGGTACAACTTCTTGACAAGGAAAATTGCAAAGAGTATTGGGTTAATTCCACGGAAAATCATAGCGAAGGGACCGGGGTCGTCGACAGGGTTCTTGAATTTCTAAAAACGCAGGACGCTAAACCCGTTTCAATTCGACTTTTTGGCAGTCATTGCGACATCGAAGAGGCGTTGAGGCTTATTGAAGTGCAGACGGATGCGGATGGGGTTTTACCGCTTTGCATATTACAGGATGACTCAGTGGATGGTACGCCTTTGGATATTCAGGTCCATGCCGTGACAGGAGCGAACTTAAAGCGGCTTTATTTTGAAGACGTATGTGTCGGCTATGAGTTTGAAGATGCGCACACAAAGTATTATATGTTAAATGTTTTGCCGGATAACGAAGATGCAAGCAAATACGATCAGGCAGATAATCTATTTGAACGATCTCATGCAATACTTCAAGGACTTGGTTTGAATTTTTCGGATACGATCAGGACTTGGTTGTTTATTCAGGATATTCTTTCATGGTACGGCGATCTTAATAAGGCAAGGGATCAGTTTTTCGAACGTCATGATCTTTTCAATAAGCTCGTCCCTGCCAGTACCGGCATTGGCGTTATGAATCTACAGAATAAGGCTTTGGTCGCAAATGTTCTGGCTGTAATACCAAAGACAAATAATGCAACTCTGCAAAGTGTGGACTCGCCACTGCAAAATCCAGCACTGGACTACAAAAGCTCTTTCAGTCGGGCGGTAAAGGTCAGCACGCCTGACAGCGGCAGACTTTATATCTCCGGGACGGCAAGCATCGACAAATCAGGCGACACCCTCTTTGTCGATGACACTTCCGCTCAGATCGAAATGACGATGCAGGTGGTTCATGCAATCCTTAATAACGCGGGCATGGATTGGGCAGACACGGTAACTTCGCTGGCGTATTTTAAGCACCACAAAGATTTTGGATTATTCGATGATTATTGTCGGGCCAATGGGATTAAAATACCCCATATTAAAATTCATGCCGATGTTTGCAGGGATGATCTTCTGTTTGAATTGGAACTTGATGCTATGAACAAAAGTACCGTGTGATCATAGTAGTATGTTCGCGTAATTGGGTTGGATCCTCACCTCTGGCAACCATTGGCTGCTTTGTCAGGCACTTCGAGATAACCCAATATTATCCTGCGGACAAAGTACTAAATCATACGCCTGCGTAGCCATCCGACGAATCCTATACCGATGCCAGCAAGCAGAATTGCTCCTGGAGCCGGGGCATGGGGCAGGTCGTTGCCAACACCAGAAAAATCGCCATCACCAGAGCCTTCTTCAAGAGCAGCGATGACATCTTCGGCAATACCCGTATCATAAGCAATTTCTTCTCCGACGCCATCACCTATGGAGCCAGTGCCCGTGCCGGAAGAAGTACCGTAAGAAGTGCCGGAAGAAGTACCATTGGTGTATCCGGCTCCTGAGTCAAACATAAAGAAACCCTGGACAGTGCCAACATCTTCGACCGATACCGGTGTACTTGAACCGGATGGTCCGATGTTGCCAAGAGCGGCTGCAAGCTGGCTGTCGTCTCCGACAAGAACAACTAACTGGCTTTCCGTGACCGGATCATATATACCGAAGATGCTATCATTCTGGTAGCCTGCGCCTTCGAGTATCTGTACCGCCATCGAAGCGACCGGGTCGCCGCTTATATCAAGCAGTTGCACATAATCATCAGACGGACCGGCGGCGCCGGAATACGATCTTCCAAGAATTACGTCAAGTGTAGGAAATGCCGCTACGCCCCCTACAAGTAACAACACGACTAAAACCACAACTGACATTGTTTTATTCATTTTCTGCCCCTTTCCCTATTCGATATTGACGAAAACGTTTTCGTCCGATGCCTTCTACGAAGTACTGATTCGACGATGTATTCCATCGCCGGCGGCGGTCGACTAAGTTCGAAAAACACGTCCGCTATGATCCTGTCTGTGAATATTTCATTCATCTTGTTGGCTGCTCTCTGCAATGATCTGGAAATATATTTACTCTGTTTAACTATCCGCCCCAATCGATGCCCCTAAGCTGAGGGCCATACTGTAACACTCCATGATCCTACATATTCCGCGTATAAGTTTAAATAAGAAAAGTCCTTATTTTGCTGTTCGCAAAGCCCTACGTTCAGCAGTTTAGCGATCTCTATCGGCAGCGATGAAGACATCAACTATATCTTTTTTGGTAATTCTGTGCCGATTACCTGAGGCTCGGGAGCCACTTCGGATATGGTTTTTCGATTCTCCATCTCCTGATCCCTTGCCTGTACCTTGTTTATGTCTCCAAGGAACTTCAGGAGGAGCGATATCTTATTTTTTACGCGTATTCTTCGGTAGACATTTCTGACATGGGTCTTTACGGTTCCCTGCTGTATGCCAAGAATTTCGGCAATATGATCATTGTCATAGCCCTGGCAAATAAGTATGGCAACCTGCACTTCCCTTGAAGTAAGACGATACCGCTGCTTTAGGAATGTCCATTGTTTTTCGTCGAAAATTGCGCCCGGCTGTTTGAAGAGCGATTCGGTCCTCTCCAAATCATTATCATCTGATGACAGTTGCATTATTGTTCTCCTGTAAGAGTTGTTGACGGAGGCGTTTTGCTTCGGTGAGATCCTGCATTGACAATCCACCGAGACGTTTATTTATTTCAAGGGATCTTTCCATATTCTCTATGGCGGTATGCCTTTGGTCGCTGGCGGCCAAGGCTCTTGCCAGATGAAAATATGAAACGGAAATCGTGGGAGATTGCCGTGGATACAGTTTCACGCATTTAGTAAAGTCGTCTACTGCTTTTTTGTACTTGCCCATGCGATAATGTATCATTCCTCTTGTATCGAGAAGGTCAATGTAATCAGGTGCGTTCTTTAGTGCCTTTTCGGTCAATTTAAGTGCCTGTAGATGTTTGCCCTGTTCTTCGCACATCATCCAGGCAAGATTATTGACCGCTATGACGGAATCAGGTTTGATCTCAATTACTTTTCTGTAGAGTTGTTCGGCTTCGGAAGTGCGGCCTTCAATGTGCAATATCAAGGCACGTGTCAGTATCGCCTCCGTTGATCGCGGATATTTGTCTGTGACCATCGTGAGTATCTTGTCGGCGGCGGCTAAAGAGTCTCTGCTGGCGACCGATGCGCTATTGGCAGCGACTTTGACAATTGTATCGTCATCATCCGGATACCTTTCCAGTCTATGGTTGACTCTTACGATCATATCCTCCCATAGTCCATCTTCGATAAATAATCCCATTTCAGTTATGAATATATTCCGGTCGTCATCTACAGTCTCATAAAGCTCTTCAAATTCCCAGTGTGCCTGTGGTATTTTTTTATCTTTGTAGAGTGCAACGGCCAAGGCGGTGTAAACTTCCGGTTCATCTTCCTGTTTGATATTGGAGGTTTGGCTGAGCAGGAACTCCACGGCTCTTCGGGGCTGTTGTGATGCGATGTACATTTCGGCGATCTTCACGGTAAGTTCCATATCACCGGGGTCAAGCTGCCAGAGCGACCGCAAGGTGGGCAGCGCGATTGCCGGGCTTCGATTGGCCTCTGTTTCAGCTTTGAGCAGTAATAGTCCCTTGTCGTTGGGTGAATATGTCAAGCCGCGCAGTACGGTATCCATAGCCTTGCCAAACTGGGCACTTTTTAGGTGTACCTTCGCGAGCATCGCCCATGCTCTGGCTGCTCCAGGACAATCATCCGCTATCTTTTCCAGCAGAGCCATCGCTTCTTTTTGCGAAGGTGCGGTAGCTTTGGCAAGCAATAAACCGGCACGATACATTTTCAGGTCGAGGTCGTCCGGGTGCTTTGCCGCGGCAGTGGCCAGAAGTTCTTCGGCCTGTTGAATTCTTGACGGCTCACTGGAAGACAAAAGCAATATGACGGCCTGTTTGGCGGCTTGAATGTTTTCCGAGTCCAGACTCATCGCCCTTTCAATGTCTTTGATCGCTTCTTCGGTCATGCCTTGTGATGCATAGAAAACACTCCTGTAAAGCCATGCATTCGCATTGTAGGGGTCTATCTTAGTTGCTTTCGTGAAATCAGCGACAGCAAGTTCTTTTTTGCCGAACTTGTCATGCGTTTGCCCTCGCAGGATGTAAACTGGAGCGTCATTGAACTTTTCCACGGCTTGATCGCATAGCGACAGTGCCTCCTGATACCACTTTCGTTCGACGTTCAACTGAACCAGTGCCGCCGTAATAGTCAATGAATCAGGATCCTTGGCCCTAAGCTCTTGCAGCAGATCAGAAGCCGACTGGTATTTTTTCATCCGTGTCTTGAGCAGCGCAAGGGACAATTGCATTGACTGGTTATTAGGATCCCTGACGACAAGATCCTGAAGAATGGTTTCGGCTGAACTGAGTTTGCCCTTCCTGATATTGTTCTTTAACTCAAGATTCGACAGCCTCGGATCAGCGAGCATCTTGCCGTCTGCGAGGCTGAGTATTTCGTCAGCCTGTTCATATTCCTGCATTTTATATAGCAGTGCCGCAGTCGATGCGACAATAGCGACGTCATCCGGACTTTTGTTAAGCACCTGCTTGTACATCGCTAATGCCATCTGCAACTCGCCGGCTTTTTCATAAACGGCTCCAAGGAGTATGCGACTCAACTGATCCTGCGGATTAGCCGTCAGATTCTCCTTGAGCAAGTCAATCATACGAAAATATTCCTTCTTGAAATTTTCACCGGCATACCACACCCTTGCCTGTTCGTATCGCCATTGCCACCCCTGGTGCCCTTCGATGGTCCTGATGGAATCGATTATGTTACTTGCTTTGATCGGATCGGCGATGATCTGGTTGTACTTTAGCAGTCTGCGTCTGATAGAAATGTCGAAAGGCAACTGCTCGGCAAGGGTCTCCAACAACTGAAGGGATTTTCCGCTCTCGTTCCACTGGTCATAAAATGAAGCCATGAGCAGACCTATCTCCCGTCTCGATTCCGAGTCATCAATCCTGCGGATCGCCTCTTTCAAGACACTTTCGCAATCTTCCTTGCTTCCGTGTCCGGCCAACAGAACCGCAACGTACCGGACCGGCATCATATCCTGCGGTATGTCCTTTATCATGGCGTATAGCTTTGCTATCGCTTCGTCAACCTTACCCATTGCAGAGAGCAGGTCTATCTCGGCAAGGGCGACCTCAAACTTCATTTCGCCGTTTTTTTTAAGTTCGTCAAGGATTTTTCCGGCTTGGTCGTACCGCTTGCGATGCATGGCGATCTGGAATCGTGCGAGTTTGACTTTAGGATCCCCTGACGTAATCTTCTCCATAGCATCTGTCTGTTGGGCTATCTCATCAATGGTCAGTTTATTTCCCATTGTATAACCGTCAGCGAGGTTCATGCGAATCTTGTTATAAAGCAGCATGGCGTCAATGTTCTCCGGTGCCAATTTAACCGCCCAGTGCGCATGTTCGGCGGCCTCATGCAAATTTCCATTTCGACCCATAAAAATGGCAAGGCGAAAATGGCCCAGGAAGCTATCCGGGTTTTCCGAGATCAGTTCGCGAAGCTGGAGCATCGCCGATTGTTTGTCCCCGCTTTGGTACAATGCCGATGCGAGATCCAGTCGCATCTTCTCTGTTTTGTTACCAAGTGAAACCGCTTCCCTCCAGAATTTAACTGTTTTGTGATTTTGATCGCGTGCCTGTGCCAACATCCCCTGCAAATATGCAACCTTGTCAGGTTCGAGGTCGAGTGCCCTTAACTTTCCGATGCACTCTACGGCCTGGTCAAAATTTTCAGCACTTATGAACAGTTCCGCTGTCGTTGACATGAAATCTATGGATTGATATCCAAGTTTTCTCGATCCGGTCTCTGCAACCTCGATCATCTCGTCTTTTGAATTGACTTTCATCGCCAGCATTGCCCACTTTTTCCAGAGTATAAGATTTTTCGGTTCTACAGCATAAACGGTTTTGAAACAATTTCGTGCTTGGTCATACATTCCCGCCTTTGTCAGTTCGGTACCAAATCGCAGCAACGTCTGAGTATCCAAGGTGTCCAGACGTCCGGCCTCTTCGAGGTATCTTACAGCCTTACTCCGCTGGCCCGTCTCAAGGTAGAAACCGCCAGTTACGATGAAGGCAAGCGCAGATGAAGGGTTGGCCTCAATGGCCCTGTCAAGCCAAAACTCGCCTCCGCCGTCAATTTTTTCGGGGTAACGCTGCGCCAATCTCGCGAGGAATTCGTAAGCTAATACTTCTTCCGGAAATTCTTCTATAACCTTTCGCAATTCTTCGGCTGAATCTTTTATCCTGTTCTGCCGGGCAATCGCTACGGCAAGAAATCGTCGTACTTTCGGGGCATTTCTATGTTTAAGATGGCGGCTTGCGATAAGCTCGGCCTCTGCCGGGATCGACATCTGTAAATATAACTCTATCAGCTTGACAGCAATGTCGGTATTTGACGGGGCAAGCCGAAGGACCGCGCGGTAAGTGGCTATGGCCTGAAGTATGTTGGCTCTTTCGAGGGGCCTGATGCTCAGGTGGGCATGAGCGTATTTGTTCATCACATCGATATTTGTTTGCTCAAAACCGAGATAACGTCCGAGGTTATTTGCTGCGTCTTGCCACTGACCCTGGTCGTATGCTTGCAAACCGATATTAAGCGACTTTTCGCCGATGCGGTTCCTCTGCCATTGCCGTAAAGAAAAAGCGGTGGTCCCCAGAACGATCGCACCGATGACCAGTACAACCGCAAGCAGCCAGTTAAAGCGTTTCTTTGCCATAATCATTGTCCCTTCATAAAAAAAATATCAGAATTGATTGAAAAAAGTTGAAACGAGTTTTTTCGCTGTATCCCAGCATATTCGCATGTCAAGCTGCCACGACAGATCCCTTACATATTTAGTGTCGTAAAGTATCCATTCCTGGAAATCGCGTCCGGGCAATCGCGTTCTACGGACCTGCCAGAGGCCGGTGATACCCGGTCTGACGGAGAGCCTTGCGTCCCTCCATGCCGGACAGAGGCGATTTTCCTTCTCAGGTGAGGGCCTCGGGCCGACCGTACTCATTTGTCCGAGCAGGACATTGATAAACTGTGGTATCTCATCGATATATGTCTCTCGCAGGAACCTTCCTACCGCTGTTATCCTCGGGTCGTGTTCCATCTTGAACTGCGGCCCGTCAACCTGGTTTGTCCCTCTTAACTTTTCCTGTATTTTGTCTGCGCTTACGACCATGCTTCTGAACTTGAGGCAGTTTATGTCTTTGCCATGCATTCCCTGTCGGCGATCCTTGTAGAATACGGGCCCCGGCGAGTTTAACTTGACGGCAATGGCGATCAGTGGGAAAAATGGCGCGAACAAAGTCAGTACTATTGTCGATGCTGCAATATCGAATATTCGTTTGCCGAACCGGACATAGGAAAATTTTGGCCATTGGCGAAAGTTGCTGTGGTCATTGCAACTGTCGTCACTATCAAATTTTATATGATTGTTAGCGGTGTCGTCGGCAACTTCCCGTATGTTCGACTCTGTAGCCGTCAGCACATGGTTTTGTATCACAGAGCCGCGAGCTATGGAAACACCCGGACCGATTATCGTAGAGCGTACCACGGCACCTGCGCCGATAGCAACATTATCGCCAATTATTGCAGGACCTGCTACGATTGCTTTGTCGGCGATAGTAACATTTTTGCCCATGAGTACTTCTCCGAACACTTTAGCCGATGCCGATATCGCACTTTCATCTCTTTTAGCTCTATGTCCGTAATGGTGCATGCTATTGTTACGCGACCGGGAATTGTACGAACTCAGCCTGCCTGTAACCAATCTCAACAACCCACCCTCGGACCGCAGATCCATCATATCTCCACTTATACTAAAGCATTGAAAGTTCAGCGAATGTAAGTGACCTCTTTCGACAAACTCTTTGAAGCAAACTGTCAATTGTCCGCGGATCAATAACTTTTCAAGTATGGATAACCTGACGAACATCAATTGGGGCCAGTCTGCAGACAGCGGTAACGGGGTGATCGATCCGAAATAAAACCTTCGGAAACCGGCTATTCGGTTATCCGCAGCCATGGACATATTTTCGTGATATGACTGCGACTGGCCATAAGTGTTTATCGCTATGACATCCGCAGACGAAGTGGTAAGCAGCGTTTTCAGGCTGTCTTGGTCCGGCGAGACATGGAAGGCTCCATTTGAAATGAGGAGATAGCCGCCTGCCCTGCTTGCCACCATGAAGCGTTCAGGTATTTCAACAGAGCTATCATACCGAAGGACATCGACATCCGTCAACGCCGGTTCAACGGCCCAATCTTCGGGGATCGCCATAGTCATATCGCGGGCGCGACCGGAAGGTGAGCGGTGCGTTGGTCCGCCGTAAGCCAAAACCGAGAGAGTCTTGCTCGAAATGACGGATTTTAGCAGGTCGTTTCGTTTTCCTGCCTCGCCATCGGTCTTATGGAAAATAATCAATTCTGATATGCGCTCTCGCAATGTGTGCCCCATTTCCTATCACTTCGATTAAACCTTTACTGCGGCAGCATTTATTTTGGCTACTTTCGCTGTCAGCAGCAGCATCTTTCTTCGGTTCTGAGTGTGGCCGTGACTTTTATTATTGCCGGCGGCATTGTAACCATAACCATATTGGTGATAACTATTGGACATATTGACATTGTGCAGTACCGTACCAAGAATGGTGACGCCTATCTGTTCGAGCCTTGTGATGGCTTCTCGCAGTTCCGGTCTGGAAGTGTGCTTTGCAAAACTGGTAAGAATTGCCGACCCGGCTATTTTGGACCAGACGAGTGCGTCCGGGAACGCAAGTATCGGGGGAGTATCGATCACAACCCTGTCATAGGCCAAACTTGCCTGCCTTATACATTGTGCCGTGTTCTTCTGCGAAAGGAGATTGAGCGCGTCCGAGACATTTCTGCTGTCGGCAGCGAGAATATCCAGGCCGGTAGAACCTATCCTGTAAACCGACTCGGCGAGGGGTTTACCGAAAAGCAGATCCTGAAGCCCTCGCAGTTCCTTTGGTATGTTCAATGTTTGCGCGATACCGGGTTTGCGCAGGTCGCCGTCTATCAGCAGTACCTTCTCGCCTTTCTGCGCGAAACTCGTAGCCAGATTCAACGCAAACGTCGTTTTACCTTCGCCCATGCCCGGACTTGTAACAGCTATGATCCTTGTTAAGTCATCGCCATTTAGCAATTCGAGGTTGGCACGTATCGTCTGGTAATCGTCGGACAATTGCTGGGCCAACAGCGGCCTGCTTACATGTTTGGTACAGGTGGTAGTTCCTATTATCTTTACGCCCACTCGTTTTACGATGTCGTCCGGGCAGGTAAGACTCGTATCGGCTTTGTCTCTTAACAGTGCGGCCATAAAGGATAGTGCAAAAGCTCCCATCAATGCCGCCAGTGTCAGCTTTATCCGTTTATCGGTTATCGGAATGACCTCTGCTTTGTATGCTACGGATATTCTCGCCGGGCGTTTCTTCTCCATATTCAACTCCTGTATCCTTCTTCGGATAGCACCATAGGTCTCTTTCGTCAGTGCAAGCTGCTCCTGCATCTCCTGTATCGCCAACTGCTTTCGCCCTAACTCGATGGTCTCGGTATCTTCCTTGGAAAGTATCTCATCGAAACGTTTTTCATGCGCTGCGGTTTGCTGCAATTGGATACGAGCAGCGGCAAGTTCCTTTTTCCCGGAGTTGGTCGCCCTCTCGGCTAACATATCGTCACACATTTTGCCGGTCTTTGCTATCTGTTCATCGAGTTTGCTCTGTAATGTAGCTAAGAGGTTTTCCTTCAACCTTAATTCCGGGTTGGTTGCGGTAAGTCTCTGCCTGGCAATAATAAGCGCCTGATCCAATTCGACGATGTTCGTCGTAAGTACCCTTATCATCGGATCGCTGTTGATGTACTGCTGGCGTATCTGCATCAACTCATCGGACGTAATGCTATAGTTGCCCTGGGTCTGTTCCAATACAGGTATCTTGGCTTCGAGATGTATTCTCTCTGCCTCTAATTCGGTCAATTCACTCAGCAGTCGTGCCACGCGTTCCATCTTCATCTCATGTCGCGTCCCCAATGCCGTGTCTCCGTACTCTTTGCCCATTTCAAGAATATCATGCCGCTGCCGCTGCATGTTTTCAGCTAAGACCCTTCGCTCTTCTTCGAGAACACTGATCGTTCTGTCCTCACCCTGTATCGAAGTGGAAACCTCGACGGCCATGTAGGAGTTGATGAAAGAATCTACGATCTGCTGGGCCTCTTTGACATCGTGCCATTCAATCGTTATCATGATCAGTTCCGTGTCCTGAGAGGAGTGGGCGATAATGGTTTCGTTGGCTATGGCCTGTTTAAGAACGGCGGCAGGTTCCACTGTCTGCGTCGTTTTGGTCAGAGTCAATCCCATCTTGTCGATAATACTCATAGAAGCCTCTGCGAAAAACTTCAAATCCTTAGTTGAAAGGTCGTCGGCAACCCTTTCAACAACTTTGCCGCTGGTTATCATCACCGCCTGTGTGTTCATGAAACTATGGTAATTGGATATTTCACCACGATCATGTTCTCCGGACATGATATTCGTCAGGATGGGCGCAACGCGTATGGCGCCGGTAACCTCAAAAGTTGGTTTGACAAAAGACCATATAAAGGGGATCGTCGCTGCGCACAAAAATATGAAAACGAAAAACACCAGCTTCCATCGCCTCATGATAGGTACCATGACACTCGTATTCTGGTTAGCATGGTCAACTGCGGGCCTTTCAAAGCTCGCAAGGTACTGCCTTTGGTTAACCGCATCGAATCTTCTCTGGTCATTCATTTTGTATCCCCTTAAATATTTCAGTTTTTCTTAGCATAGACTATTTGCAATACCTGACCGTCTACTCTGAAAAGTTTGTCCAGCAGCCACAACTCGGCTACTAAAATAGTTATAGCCAAAGGCATCATCGCGTATCCCCCAAAATCATGAAACAGCCCTTCCCATCTCCGGCCATCGATGAACATGAACACGATCGATGTAACTGTCAACCTCACCGAATTACAAATCAACGCAACGGGCAATGCAGAAACAAGTACGATCAATTTTTCCCACCATGTTCTCTTGACCAGAAGTACCAGCAAGGCGGTTATTACGAAAAAGGCCATAACCATTCGCAGTCCGTTACACGCTTCCGAGACCGCCACGGTGACATCGTTTAGATGTATCAAGTTTCCCTGACGGGTAACCGTAAGCCCAAAAACTTCAAGGCAGAATACCGCTGAAGATGTCGCCATATTCTGCAATGGCAACATAACCGCAGAGTGCACAGAGACAGGCAGGGGCAGCATCAGGCACATAAATAACAGTACCGGCCATATTTTGGCGAAGAGGCTGACTCCTCCTATTAACAGAATTATCGAAATAAAACTAACGACCATGGACAATCTCTCCGCGGACGAATACATATAATACAATCCAAAGGCTCTCATCAACTGGGCCGCGACGAATATAAAGGCGGCGTATAGACACGGTCCGATCTTGCAGCAACTGAGTTTTTGGCGTCTGCTCCACAGGATGTACGCCGCGATAATGGGTACAAGCATTCCGCTTGAGTACTCATCGCTGCCCATCCATATATGCCACAGGTCCGCAATCACCTGCCAGTATGACCAGACAAATACGGTCATGAGAATCGATCCCATAATAGCGGCGGCAACTTGCGGACTGGTTCTTAACCTGGATACGGCACCGCTGAAACCGACAGCTATTTTGCCGCAGGCGCCTCTGGTTACCGATTCATCTCTAATGATCCTGCCGGAGGGAACAACCACATCCTGCTCAATGACACAGCCTTGTATCTCACAATCGCCAGCGACATTTGCGCCTGCCCACAATATGCTGTTTTCGATCAGAGTACCGCTGGCGACCATGACATTTTCACCGAGTACCGCCGGGCCTAAAATGACCGCGTCGGCAGAAACCCGGGCACCTTTGCAAATGACTGCCGGTCCATATACTCGGGCAGTTGGATCGACCGTTGCCTCGGAGCTTATGTATACACCGTTTTCATCCGGTTTTAACTCTGCCGGCAGGAATGGTACCAGCATGTCATTATCTTCAAGTAATACTGACACTTCAGCGAGATATTCGCTCCATGTTACAAAGCCTTCCGTCCAACCGGAAATCGTCAAGGCATTTATTGAATGGCCCTTGCCGATAAGTTCTGGAAGCAGACCTTCCTTCAGATCGAAGAATCCATTTTCCGGGACGTATTTCAGGATCGAACTGTTACAGGCATAAACCGGAGTGACTTCGGGTAATGATCCGGAAGCATTGACCGGCTTGTTGAATACAACTGTCATATCAACTTTCGCCTCGGTATGACTGCTTAGAACCTGACGAATATCAGGAGGCACAATGGTACAGGCACTTAGAACGATCATTACTTGCTCGCGATCTGTGTCTGCGGCGTCTTTCATGCACCCGGCGGTCCCGCGGGCAAGAGCGTCCTGATGAAATTGCACATCCAGATCGTCAGGCAAGTTGAGTGCATCCTTTAACTGCTGACACTGATTCTGAGAACACACAACAAAATGCCTTGCGCCCTGGCTTGTGAGCTGTTCGATCAAATGCTCAAGAACGGGTCTGTCAACTATCGGCCATAGTGCCCTGTTGAAATGCCCGGCAATGTCGTGTTTTCCAAACTTCTTATCCCCTGCAAGGATCAGCACCTTAGCGTCTTCAATATCAGGAGCTTTTATTTCGTTTGTGTTGGTAATCATTTGCTGATACCCATGGAATATCAAGCTATCATTACATCTGCTTTGACGCCGAGTTCATCTAAGAGTCTTTCGATCTCGGCACGGTAGACTGGATTCATCACGATAATCACATCCGGGCGGCATGACTTTAACTGGTCGGGCGATATGATCTGCTGCGCTGTACCTGCTATGAATCGCCCCTGCTTACGCGGATTGACATCGACAACATATTCGATCTGCTCATCGGAGACATCTAAAACATTCAAGAAGCTGACGCCCTTGGATCCGGCACCCCAGAGAACCATCCTCCGTTTCCTTGCCGACAAAACGGAAAGCTGCCGATGCCATGATAGAACCTTTTCATCGTAAGCATATTTGAACTGTCTGGCCAGGGATCTCGTATCTGCTTGCGGGATAGAGAATTTTGCGGTAGCGGTCGTATTACTTGCCGCCCGTGCCTCGATACTGATGAACTGCCCTTCATATTGCTCGCTAAGATTGATAGGTTCAAAACCGACTTTGACGAAAAGATTTGCCAGCGACCCAAGCGTAAAGTATGAACAGTGCTCATAAATTATATCCCAGATCGCTCCGTCCTTGAGAGTGAAGAGCACATTCGGCACCTCGAAGTAAACTATCGCATCTTTTTTTTCGGCTACGGTTTCATAAATATTTCTCAGAAAATCATAGGGCCGGTCAACATGTTCGAGTACATGCCTGCAACATATAAAATCGGCTGGGTGGCCGGAATGTGCGCGACTATAGGCTTGCGAGATGATCTTGATGGCAAGACTTTGCAAATGCTCTTTATGCAAACTACAGTAACTCGGATCGAAACCGACGGCTCTGTTGCCTCCTAACCGCTGAAGCATCGCGAGGAAATCACCCTGACCGCAGCCGATCTCAATGATGTCTTTATTGTATAGCTTGTAGCGTTTGACAAGATCATTGGCGATCTCGTTTGCGTACTGTTGGAATCTCGGAGAATAATGAAGCGAATTCTCATACGCCGGACAGTATTCCACAAGCTCCGGGTCAAATGCCACGTTATAAACGATCTGGCAATCCTTGCAGTGGGCCAAATGTATTCGACCCGTATCGGCTTGGCGGGCTTGGCGCGGATTGTCATAAAGTACATTGCAGAAAACCGGAACGGTGTCTATCTCAAAGAACACCTCCATCGGCTCACAGCCACATGCGGGACACTTATGTTTTGTTAATACAACATCTTCGATCATTGGTGTTTCTTTCTCATGTGATCAAACGGTAAGCAATTCCGTCGTTACGTTTAGATCGGCGATCATCTCGGCTATTTCACCGTGATAGACAGGGTTCATTATGATCACCTTATCGGGTTGATATTCTTTGAGGAATTCAGGAGATACGATCCTCTGGCCCGTCCCGGGTATGTACTTGCCCTGCCGATAGGGATTTATGTCCACCACATGATCAATTTGGTTTTTCACTTCCAGCGTATTAAGAAACGCCACAGCCTTTGAGCCGGAACCCCAGAGAACTATTTTTTCTGCGGGATGCGCGTCCTTGCCGATCATGTTTTGCCAGTAGTTTATGGTGTAGATACATCTATCGTGAAAATTCTCAATGGCTTTGAGCATATGCGGCATATCCTTTTCTTCTTCCAGATACGGGCTGCTCGTTCCGCCAGTCGCAAAGGCGGTAACTATTATGTATTGACCGTCATAATCCAAATACAGATCGTCAATGTCAAAGCCCGTCGCACGGAATAACTTTGCCAGCGACCCTGCTGTGAAGTAGGTGCAGTGCTCGTAATAAATATCCCAGAACCGCCCTTCCTCAAGTACGCACATTACGTCGGGCACCTCGAAAAAGATCAGGGTTTTTTGCCGGGGGCCGATGGTCTTGCGCAGCATGGTAAGAAACTTCCATGTAGGTTCGATATGTTCAAGCGTATGGCGGCAGCAGATAACATCGGCGTCGATATCAGCGTGTTTTTCGCTGTAGAACTCCTGCATAAACTCGACTCCCTGTAAATCTCGTGCTGGATTACGGTCGGGTACATAAGCAGGGTCGATGCCAATCCCTTTGTTATCGCCAAGTCGGCACATCGTAGCCAGGAACTGGCCCTTGCCGCAACCTATCTCAAGGATCGTCTTATTGTAAATGCCATATTTTTTTATTATCCGCTCAGCCAGCGAACTTGCGAAAGTGTTAAAGCACTCTGAAAAGCCCTGAGTCTCTTCGTAACGTGAGGAATACTCATGAACCTTTGGATCGAATTTCGTATTTGTAACGAACCCGCACCTCCAGCAAAAACCCAATTGAAGCGACGCCGTCGGATAGTTCAGAGCCTCATCTTTTGATGACATCAACAGGCAGCTATGAACCGGCGTATTTGTGACCGTATAAAACACCGATAGACCGTGGCCATTGCAGTTGGGACAAATCTGCTCGGAAAGCTCGTACCTGTCAAATGAAACGCATGAAGGCATTTTCATTTCTTTGATCAACATCATATCTTTTCCCCTGGTTTTTTCTCGTTAGTTTCAATGATCAGACTATCACAGGCTCCGGGATAGGGACGATAAATCTGCCGCCTTTTGCACGATAGGAACTCTGCTGTGAAATGATCTCGTCCTTAAAGTTCCACGGGAGGATCATCACATAGTCGGGCATGTCACGGACAATTCTCTCCGGTTCATATATAGGTAGCCGCATGCCCGGCATATACTTGCCCTGCTTGTGGACATTGCGATCGACAACGTAATCGATCGTCTCGTTCCCGACTCCAATGTAATTAAGCATTATCGTCCCCTTGGCGGCAGCGCCATAGGCAGCTACTTTTTTGCCGTCGGACTTCAATGACCTGAGCAGATGCCGTATCTTTTGCCGCATCAAATTCACCTTATGACTGAAATCACGATAATATTCCGGAGTGTCAACACCATTTTGCTTTTCGCAGTCGAGCATGCTTTTAACCGTATCATTAACATTTTCCTTATGTTCAATATAAAGCCTTAACGATCCGCCGTGTATGGAGAGGCGCATAATATCGTTGAGGAACAAATTGTGCCGGCGGAAGAGATTGTCCAGTGACGTAACGGAAAAGTAACACAAATGCTCGTGATAGATGGTGTCGAATTGACAGTTGTTCACTAATTCGCAAACGTACGGCACCTCTATTACGGAAAGTCCGTCATCTTTGAGCAGGATCTCTATGCCCTCTACGAATCCATTGGTGTCGGCGACATGGGCAAGAACATTGTTGGCAATGATGACATCTGCCATCCTCCCTTTCTTTTGGAGCAACTGAGCAAGCTTCTTTCCGAAAAACGCATTGAGCGTAGTGACGCCAACTTTTTCGGCTGCCTCTGCAGGGCCCTCTGCGGGATCGATACCCAAAACGGTAATGCCCTTCTCGACGAAATTCCTCAAAAGATACCCATCATTGCTGGCAAGCTCTATGACTAACGAGGACTCGTCCAGTTTGCGACTCTTGATGAGCGATAGCGCATTCTCTTTCGAATGGGTAAGCAGCTCATCACAAAACGACGAATAATATGGGTAGTCATGGCAAAATAACTCCTCCGGTGGAACCGTCTCAAGTATCTGCACCAGCGAACAGCTTCCGCAACATGCCAGTTGCAACGGATACACAGGCTCTTTCAAACCAAGCTGTCTTTCGGTAAGCATTCCATCCGACAGCGGCATCATCCCAAGATCCAGCACCGGTACAAGTCCGACCTGACCACAAGAACGACACGTTGAACTTTCACATTTATTTTCGAATTGGTGTTCTGTTGACATGATAGCGATCTCCCTTTAAAAAGAATTGGCGTACGGACCTCAACATACCGCAACATTGGATGTGACGCGAAAAGTGTTGTCGACAATACCCTCGGCCAGCAGCATTCGAAGATGTGCTATCCGTTGGTATCGCGGGCCCTCAAAATCCTGCAGCGTTACCTGATGTTTGACATAATTTTCATAAAGCTCTATCGCACCTTTTCGCACATCCCATTGCGGTTGGAAATCGGGCAGTATCTGGCGTATGTGATCGCAATTGACCCTATAACAACGTTTGTCACTGCTGGCATCATCGGCAAAAGTGACCTTACAATCCGGTATCACAGAACCGACGGTTTTGGCGATATCCCTTATTTGCAGATTGTCACGAGTTATTCCTACGTTGAACGCTTTGTTATGGATCTTTTGACGCGGCGCCTTCAACACAGAGACAAAGGCGCGTGAAATATCGGCGATGTGGACAATGGGCCGCCAGGGACTTCCATCGCTTTTCATCATGATCTTTCCCGTTGTAAATGCCCATGCCGCCAGATTATTCAGTACGAGGTCAAACCGTAAACGCGGCGAGACGCCATAAGCTGTGGCGTTGCGGAGAAAGGTCGGCGAAAAATTATCGTCGGCAAGCTTGCTTAATGCTTTCTCCGTTAGAACCTTCGACTTGCCGTAAGGTGTGACAGGATGAAACGGGGATTGCTCTGTCAGCCACTTATCGCCGCCGGCTCCGTAGTTACTGCATGAAGATGAAAATACGAAACGGCTGACGCCTGCCTGTCTGGCCAATTCCGCGATGCGAACCGATGCTTCGTAATTGATCTGGTAAGTAAGCTCAGGGTCGAGATCGCCTAAAGGATCGTTCGAAAGCCCAGCAAGATGACAGACGGCGTCAAAACCTTTGAGGTCGTCCGGTTCAATGTCACGAATGTCCTTTACGATCGTCTCAACCGCCTCAAAATCATCACCAAACGTACACCTGCGGTAGAGATCCGAGTCAAGACCGACAACTTCAAAACCTTCCTCAACGAGCATCGGAGTAAGAACCGTTCCGATGTAACCAAGATTTCCTGTGACTAATACTTTCATTTTGTCAGCTCCATTCAAAAGTGTAAATCATTCTTTCAGTTAATATTGTTAATGCTTCCAGGGGGCGTTGTCGGTATTCCACAACTCCTGAAGCAGACGCTTGTCACGCAAAGTGTCCATGCACTGCCAGAAGTCCTCGTGCTTATAAGCCATCAACTGTCCATCCTTTGCCAACTGTACCATCGGTTCCCTTTCCCATTGGATATGGTCACCTTCGATATAGTTAAATATTTCCGGCTCTAATACGAAGAACGCCCCGTTGATCCAACCTTCCTGCGTCTGCGGTTTTTCGGAGAACTCCTGTATTCTGTCGCCGTTAAGGTCAAGGTGCCCGAATCTGGCAGTGGGTCGAACAGCCGTGAGGGTTGCCAGTTTCCCGTGCGACTTGTGAAACTTGAGCAGCTTATGAAGATCGACATTGGAAACGCCATCGCCCCATGTCAGCATGAAAGTCTCGTCGTTCATATATGGTTCCAGACGTTTGATCCTTCCACCGGTCAAAGTCTCCAAGCCGGTATCTATCAGGTCGATCGTCCAGTCCGGATGGCCGTTGCCGCCGTGCATTTTCACTTCGCCGTTTTTTACTTTGACGGTCAGGTTGCTGTGCAATGAACAGTAATCGACAACATATTTTTTTATGTACTCTCCCTTGTACCCCAGTGCGATAACAAACTCATCGAAACCATAATGCCAATAGTGTTTCATTATATGCCAGATGATCGGACGGCCCCCTATCTCCACCATGGGTTTAGGTTTTATCTCGGTCTCTTCGGCAAGGCGTGAACCGACGCCACCTGCAAGAATTGCGACTTTCATAGCTGCTCTTCCTTAGTTTCCATCACATACATTCTTTCATTTCTTTTCTGCATTGCGACCTGAATGTTCTCGGTACAAAGGGCCATGCCGCCGCCTTGGCCAGGTCCTTGGCCAGGTATCCCGAATGCCTTACGAACCACCGGCCCATCTGCATACGGCACAATGTTTTTTGCCAGATGCTTATCGGTGAACGCCTTATTGACCGCATATATTCAAGGAACATTATCCATTTGTTAAGCTGAAGCTTGCCAGCGTTGGCGGGATCAAACCATACGGCAAGGCTTCGCAAGCTGTGGTGGGAGTGTATCGATGTATTTGCGTGATTCCTCTTGAAAAACAAGAACTCAGGCACCTCGTGGAAGCGCCCGTAAAGCGCCAACTCGCCTAACAGGGTAAGATCCGAAGATGCGTACGCCTTGATGAGGGAGGTTCTCTTGAGGACATCGGATCTTATCAGGCCGAATACCGGATGACACTCATGGCCGCCGCGAATCTGCTTGTGATAGCGTCTGTAACGCTGATAAGGCTGGGGCGAAGATAGATTAAATCGGTCATGATACTTTCTCGTTTTACCTTTTATCTCATCTACGATAATCGTTCGCGGATAACATAAGACAATATTTTTATCTCTGTCCAGAGCATCTACGCAACGCTCGAAAAAGGAAGGTGCGCAATAATCGTCATGCGCTGCCCACTTGAAATACTCGCCATACGACAATTCGAATACGCGGTTGTAATTCCAGGCTGCGCCCATGTTCTGTTTGCATCTGTAATAGCGTATGCGCGGATCCAGATCGGCGTAGTACCGGCATATTTGCTGCGTTTGGTCCGTCGAAGCGTTGTCCGAGATGACTATCTCAAAATCTTCGAATGTCTGGTTGATAAGCGATTCGATCGCTTCTTTCAGAAACTCGGCGCCGTTATAGATCGGCAATCCTATACTCAATTGTGCCTTCATTATTGCTGCCCCCCTTAAGAGCTTGTTACAATTACATTAAACGAAAAGACAATTAGACACTGGACCTTAGTTTGGTAATATTCAACCTTGCGTTGATAAATTCTTTGATACTCAACATGATAAAAATACTGTTTGTAACAAAATACCTTTTCCACAACCGACGCGGCTCCTGCATCATCCGGTAAAACCATTCTAATCCTGCCTGCTGCATCCAGTGAGGCGCCCGCCTGGTGACGCCTGCGACGACATCGAAACTGCCGCCTACACCGTGACAGACCGGAACGTCCATATAGGTACGCCATTTCCGCAGAAAATTTTCCTTCTTCGGTGAGCCCATCGCGACAAATAGTATGTCAGCGTGGCTTTGTTTTATTTCTTCCACAACCTGGATTTCCTGAGACTCATCGAAATATCCGTCGTGACAGCCGGCGATCACAACGCCGGGATACCAACCCTCCACCATTTCGGCAACCTTATGCACAACCTCGTTCGTAGCGCCTAAGAAATATATGCTATAATGTTCTTTGCCCGAGCGTTTGATCAGTTCAAGCATAATATCGATTCCCGCAATGCGTTCCGGCAGCGGACGCCCGATCAGCTTCGATACCCACACGATCGGCAAACCGTCGGCAAGAATAATATCCGTCTCATCCAGACTCTTCCGCAACTGAATATCCCTGCGGCTGTTGACGATCTTGGCGGCATTGACAACCCCAAGAAGTAAAGCCTCTCTTTTCTTTATGTGCCTTTCACACAAGTCAAGCACTTCATCCATACGCATCGCAAAAACATTGAGTCCGAACAGATCGACAACCTTCGAATCAGCAGTAAGTTCCATAAAATTACCCCCATAAAGAAATGGACATGATTGTTTACATTTTACCTACAAGTGACAGCCCTGACCTCCTGGAGCATGATCTCGGCCTTGCTCTCCCATGTAGCGGCGCGGACCTTTCGCCTTCTCAACTCCGCCAGGCCCGGACTATCTTCGGCGAGCGCCTGCTTTATACATTCTGCAAATCGCTCCGGCGTATCGGCGGCATAGACAACATCAAGGTATTCCTCAAGCTCCGCAAAAGATGTGCTCACGACAGGTTTACCCAGTGCGAGATATTCTTTCAGCTTGACAGGGTTACACGCATCTATCCACGCAGTCTTTTGCCAGGCCATGATCGCTACGTCGAAGCACTTGCCGTAAACAGGTATCCGGTCATAACTTTTTTTGCCTAACATCCACACATTGGGTCTCGATCGCAGCGATACATAGTCTTCGTTTGTGCCGCCTACCAGTACAAAAGACATGTCCCTTAGAATTTCGGCTACCCTTTCGATAAAGTCAATATCAACCGTGTGAGAATTTATCGCACCGAAATAGCCTATGACAGGCCCCTTTATACCTCGCATATCATCAGGAATATCGGCTTGCCTTTGCGGAGAAGCGAACATCTCGAAATCCACCCCATGATCCAGAAAAAGGCTGTGCCTGCAATGCGATGATTCATCTGAAAACATCTTTTTGTTGACAAAGTAGGTGATGTCCGCCTCTGCTTTGAGTTGTCTGTCATATCCGGTGATAATTTTCTCGTCAACACTCGGAAAGGCTTCGTAAAGATCTGTACGTTGATACAACAAGCACCTCTTTTTCATCTTGACCGCACTCTTACAAGCCGCCGGACAACCTACCAATATCACCGGCCGCTTTATTCCGAGCTTTCGCAAAACCAGCGACACCTGCCATCGCAGTATTCTTTCATTGAATCCCGTCAGCCATGGGATATGATGAACAGGCAGCGAAAACGGGCTGTACACCCAGAAGGCGTCATCAACTTTTTTAAGTCCCTTGAAAATGCTCCTGCTCTTTCGGATGAGCTTTTTAAAAAACCCGCCGCCCTTGTGAAAATTCGGCTTCTGCATTACGATCGAATTTACATAAAGCACTTTTCCGGTCCTGGCCAATCGCCGCATCAACTGAAAGCCGATGTGGCCATGATTATGATACCACCAGTCTTCACCGCCGAAACATAGAAAACATAATTCGTCGTCGGCATTCAATTTGTCTGTTGCTAACCTTATCATGTTGCCAGCCTTTCTTTATATCTGAGAAACGATCCGCCTTACCTTACCGCTGCTGGTCCTGCTAACTGCCGATACTTCCCTCAGGTCCACATTCAACTCGTCCGGAAAACGTCTGTGAATAGCCGAACTAAGATCGGAGTAGTCCTTCTGTGTAAACTCGCTGTCGGGAACGTACTCTATCGTGACATGCTGCGGTGTTTCCTGTATGGCCTGGCTTTCGACAACGTGATTGAAGACTTTGATCAAATGTGTCAGTGCCGTCGGACCGAACTCCCTGCCCGATGGCGTCCGTATTATATCGCCGCAGCGACCTTCAATGCTTTTTACTACTTCAAACGCCCTGCCGCACGGACACTTATCATCTGACTTGATAACAATATCATCCATATCATACCTTATAAATGGCATCGCCCTGTTCCAGAATCCTGTCCCGATCACTCGGCACCGCTGCGGCGAGGATTCATCTATCGGGATCAATTCCGTTATCCCATATTCTGGTACGATATGGCGGCTGCCGTAATCGCAGGTGTGAATAATGCCCGTCCTTTCGGCATTGCCGTAGTAGTCGTATACGCGACAGTTAAACGCTCTGCCGATAGTTTCCCGCATAGGATCGGTCAAAGTTTCCGAAGTAGTAAAACATGCCCGCAAATTCATATACATGCCCGCTTCCAGACATGTTTTTGCCAACAGATGCACCGCCGATGGGTAGCCGTCGATGGCCTTCACGTCATATTCGTACATCGCCCTTGCGTATTTGACGGCGTTTTGCCGCGAAAGATGATACGTCGAAAGGATAAGCTCCTTCATGAACGGATCATAAGCATATAATTTCCCGTTGTTGTCATTGATCCCGGCGACCGATCGCCATGTAAGGTAGGCACACCTGTCTGTCAAAGCGATGCCGCCCCACTGCTTTTGTCGCAGTAAAAACGCATGATTATCGCCGATCGAGCGGATATCCCTTTTGATATCCATCGGCATTCCCGTCGTGCCGCTTGTACGAGAGGTATTCATCAGCCACTTGCTGTGTTTCGTCGAAACAAACTCATTGATATTTGCGATCACGTCTTTCTTCTTCAAGATCGGAAAAAATCTTATATCCCTGAGTGACCTGACATCATCCGGCCCGAATCTACGTCGATCCATCAGTCTGCGATAGTACGGAACATTTTCGTAGCAATGCCGGACAAACCTCTTAAAGAGTCGCAACTGCAAAGCGTCAAGTTCGCCCTTGCTGAGCCACTGGGTTTTCTTTAGCCAATGCCGCCTCAACCAGAACTGTCCCGTGAAACGCTTCACAAGAAGGTGTCCGGCCCCTGTAGCGGTCGCCTTTACATTCATAGCTTTGCCCCCTTCAGATCGCACACGCCTGTTACTATCTTTGCCATACCGTCAACATAGGCCCTGACCTTACACAATGCATTTCGGCGTTTTTGACTGCGTGACATCGCCACCACCGTCAGAACCGGCAGACGAACCAGAAAATAAACGAAGAAAACAAGACAGGCCAAATGATAACCAAGCCACCCATGGTGCTTTTTCATGAATTTCAACACACTGACGACCACCTCGGTACGCATCGCGCTGCGGACCTGTTTGCTGCTTTGGCCACCAAGGTGAATGATCTGAGCTGACGGAGTATAGTGAATCTCCCATCCGGCTTGTCTGAACCTGTAACACCAGTCAGTCTCTTCAGCGTACATCAGAAAACGTTCGTCCATCAACCCGACCCGATCAATCGCACTGCGCCTTACCAACATAAAGCAGCCCGTTACCACGTCGACCTGTCTCGTATCGTTTCTATTCCACCACGTCATCCGCTCACGCCCGAAGAAGCGGCTCTTCGGGAAAATTTTGTACAAATAACTGCACGAAAGAGTCATGTTGAGTATCGATGGATACTTAAAACATGTTGGCTGTAGCGTCATATCTGGATTTAGAACGCGACATCCGGCAACGGCCGTTCCGGGCTTACTATCGGCAAAGGTGATCATCTTCTCGATAGCTCTGTCGAGTACCACCGTGTCACTGTTAAGCAGCAGCACATATCTGCCCCGGGAAATTTTCATCCCTTGATTATTCGCGGCTGCGAAACCACGGTTATCGG
The DNA here is from genome assembly GCA_011053245.1 of Phycisphaerales bacterium. Next base: position 1,115 of record DRGS01000207.1, on the reverse strand, counting down.
TATTGGCGATCAGGACAGCATCACCAAACTCTTCAGCGACCATTTGCGCCGAAGCGTCCGCAGAAGCGTTATCAATTACGATCACCTCGAAACTTACGCTTGAGGTGTTCTCATAAACGGAACACAGGCAATCGCGAAGAATATCTTTCGTATTCCAACTTACTATGACGATCGAAACATCCATCTTGTATCTCATATCAGTCTCAATTCCAAAATGCGATTTGATGCGCGGTTAAGTTTCTTTACAACAAATATAATAATTCCCAACGCGGAAGCTTATTACCCTATAAGGGTACCTCACTGCGATCTTCCATCCTATTCAGTATTCTTTCAGCCACATGGTCCCATGTATAATTGTTCATAACAAAGTCACGCCCCGCCGAACCCATCTGGCGAGCAAGTTCGGTATCTACGAGCAACTTTATCAAAGCCTGACTCAATGCCTCTGCGCTCTTTTCCTTTATCAACATGCCGGTTACACCATCGACGACCGCATCACCGCGTCCCTGACCTTCGAAAGTAACGACAGGCACCCCATAAAGCTGTGACTCAAGAAAGCATATTCCAAACGGTTCAAATAAAGACGGCACACAGAAAACGCTAGCCTTGCAAAACGCCTGGCGGATAACTCTGTAATCCGAAACCGTATCCTTATTCAAGCGGCCCAAAACTTTTATATTCGGATCCGATACCGGCGGTGAGCAGCCAATAATAGTAAGAGTGGCATCCTTTACATGTTTTCTTACTTCATGAAAGGCTTTGACTAATATATCGCCGCCCTTACGCTCCCAATCCCGCCCGACAAAAAGTATATTGTATCTTTCCCTGACATGCTCGTTGCTGATTGGCCGTATCGAAGCGCCAAGGCCGCTAACACACACTTTCTCGCTGGCTATACCGTAATCACCGACTATCGATCCCTTGGCCCACGCCGAATCTACAAATATCCCTTCGCAACTGTCAAAAATCTGCTTTTGCATTAGTATCGCTTCTGCAAGCTGCCGGTCGTTAAGATACACTGCCGTAAACCGATCAGCTCTGGCTGCCTGTATAAGCGTCATATCCGTCAGACAAAAATGCCTTATGCCTCGGGTCTCGACACGAACATGTGTGCC
>DRGS01000206.1 GCA_011053245.1 Phycisphaerales bacterium | reverse complement strand
TACAGCTTGATCGACGGAACCCATCAGTTGATCCCGCATAATGGCGGGGTTATCATTGAAGATTGTGTCGATATCGGAGCAAATACCTGCGTGGATCGCGCAAAATTCGGGAACACGATCATAGGTGCCGGGACCAAGGTGGATAATCTTGTTCAGATCGCTCACAATTGCGTACTCGGCAAGTGCTGTTTGATAATCGCTCAGGTGGCTATGGCAGGCAGCAGTACTCTGGGCAATGGTGTGGTGATGGCCGGACATGCGGGCATCGCAAGTCACTGCAAAGTAGGTGACGGTGGAGTAATAACGGCGAAGTCGGCTACGCTGAAGGATGTTGCTCCGGGGCAAGTGGTCTCGGGCATGCCGGCTCGCGATATCAAAGAAGTAATGCGGGAAAGAGCAGCGGTTAAGCGTTTGCCGAAAATGGCCAAACAGTTAAAGGAACTCGCCAAGAAGGTCAAAGAACTTGAAACTGCAAAAGACAATAAGTAACGAAGTTAAGCTCTCCGGTAAGGGTCTGTTTAGCGGTGCTGACGTTAAGTTGGTATTTAGGCCCGCCGATGTCGATACCGGTATAGTCTTTGTGCGCACGGATCTTTCCGAACCGGTCAAGATAGAAGCGACCGCCGAAAACATCGCCGAGCGCGATCGCCGAACCGCTCTGCGAAAGGAAGCTGTCAGTATTGAGACACCCGAACATTGCCTGGCAGCGATAATCGCCCTTGAGATAGATAACATCATCATTGAGATAAGCGGGCCGGAACTACCCGGATTTGACGGCAGCAGCGATGAATTCTTCAAGGTTCTCAAGAGGGCGGAAATTGTTACACAGCAGGCTCAGCGCAGGGAACTTGTAATAACCGAGCCGATCAGTCTGACCGAAGGCGATAAGACCATTTACGCACTGCCGGGTGACAATGAAAAACTGGATATTACTTACGACCTTGACTACACCGAGCATACGGGGATCGGCAGGCAGCTTTACAGTTGCCAGTTCGGTACGGACGATTTCGAGCAGGAACTTGCCCGTGCGAGAACTTTTTCTCTCGAAGCCGAAGCAAGGCAGATGCAGGCCCACGGTATCGGGGCACATCTTACTCCACGGGACATTCTTGTTATCGATTCCGACGGTCCGATCAAGAATAGCTTCCGTTTTCGCGATGAGTGTGTAAGGCATAAGATCGTGGACCTTATTGGCGATCTTGCTCTTGTGGGCCGTCCTGTGTATGGTCGTATTGTCGCGTATAAAAGCGGTCACTCGCTCAATCATGCCCTTGCCAGGCGTCTTTACAAAATGGCGACCAAAGCCGACCGCAAGATAAGTCTCGGTACCGAAGCGTTGCTTGACATCCGAAAGATACAGAGGATCTTGCCGCATCGGTATCCGTTCCTGCTTGTCGACAGAGTCATAGAAATAGACGGCGACAAAAAAATAACAGGTATTAAGAATGTTACGTTTAACGAGCAGTTCTTTCAGGGTCATTTTCCGGGAACCCCGATAATGCCGGGCGTGCTTATTGTCGAAGCGCTGGCGCAGGTTTCGGGCCTGTTGTTCGCACAAAAGCTCGAGCATACTGGTAAACTGGCGGTGCTGTTTACTATGGATAATGTCAAGTTTCGCAAGTCCGTTGTTCCGGGCGATCAGTTGATTCTTATCTCCGAGGCGGTCAAGACGCGTAACAGAAGCGCACAGTGTAACTGCAAAGCTATGGTCGGAGACGATATAGCAGCCGAAGCGACGATCAAGTTCATGCTCGTCGACGATGAAATGGTATAATATAATGATGAACTTTATAACAGGAAATAAACAGGAGGTTCAGAAAGATTTATGAGTAACAAGATCCATCCAAGCGCGGTAATAGAAAAAGATGTTCATCTGGGTAAAGATGTCGTCATCGGCCCTAATTGCGTAATAGACAGCAAGGTAGTTATCGGTGACGGTACGGCTCTCGATGCCAATGTTGTGATCGGTAAGAACGTCAAGATCGGCAAAAACAATCAGTTGTATGCCACTTGTGCCATCGGTCGTCCTCCGCAGTTATTGGGGCTGGACCCGGATACCGAAGTCGGCCGCCTTACGATAGGTGACAACAATATCATCCGTGAGCAGGTTACGATACATCCGAGTATGCACCCGGGCGAATTCACCAAAGTGGGCAACGACAATCTTCTGATGGTCGGCGTTCATTTGGGCCATGACTGCATTCTCAAGGACAAGATCGTGATCAGCAACTATTCTCAGATCAGCGGGCATTGCAAAATTGAAACGGGAGTCTGGCTCAGCGGGATGGTCGCTGTGCATCAATTTGTAACTTTCGGCAAGTGGTGTTACGCAACGGGCTTTTCGGGTATCAATCATGATATTCCTCCGTTTGTTGTCGTAAGCGGTCACTATCCGCCTACCATACGCTCGGTCAACAAGAGAGGCCTGCAAAGGGCGGGCATGACACCAGACGAGCAGCATGAGATCTTCAAGGGATTCAAGAAGATCTATCGCAAAAACGGTGTGTTCATCGACAGAGTCAAAGCATTAGCGGATGAAGACGGCTTGGATGCGAACGTCCGCACTATGGTAGATGCGATAATACGAAGCAGCGAACATCGGTTCGGCAGACACCTTGAACAATTCAGAGATTAGGCGAGAGCAGATATGAAAAAGATACGCACCGCAGTTATTGGCGCCGGCAAGATGGGGCGTATACACGCCAAGGTATATAATGAGCTTGACCTGTGCGAACTCGTAGCTGTCGTCGATAGCGATAAGAAAAGGGCGGATAAACTCGCCGCCAAATTCGGTTGTCAATCGTTTACGGAGGCAGAGAAACTGATCGGGGCGGTGGACGCGGTTACGATCTCGGCTCCTACGATATACCATCTTGAACTGGCGAAGGTATGCATCGAAAACAATATCGCGGTCATGATAGAAAAACCGCTGGCTGCCAGTGTAGCTGAGGGCAGGGAGATCGTGGAACTTGCCGCCAAACACAACGTCGTAGTCGGAGTCGGTCACTCGGAACGATGCAACCCGGTATCGCAAGCGATGAAGCGTCTGAATGTTAAGGCGAAATTCATCGAAGCCAATCGCATCAGTCCCTATCCGTTCCGTTCGACGGACATTGGCGTAGTTCTCGATGTGATGATCCATGACATTGATATTATCCTTTCGTTAGCAGGCGGAAACATAATAAAGGTAGATGCAGCTGGTGTAAATGTTATCGGTGAGCATGAAGATATATGCAACGCGCGGATAGTTTTCGATAACGGGTGCGTGGCGAATGTAACGGCTTCGCGATTAGCGCTTAAGACGGAACGCAAGGTCAGGGTGTTCAGCGAGCAGGCGTATCTGAGCCTTGACTATCTTAAGAAGAGCGGCATCATCATAAAGACCGCACCTAACATTAATGTTATCGAATGGGTGCGGGAGCATCAGCAGGAAGCCGATTTTGATTTTTCGGCTATCAACTGGCCGGATCTGCTGCATATCGAACAGCTTGATATCGACGACCGCGAACCATTACGCGTCGAGCAGGAATCTTTCCTCAAAGCCGTTGCCGAGAGCAGCGAACGTCCGGAAGTCACCGCCGAAGAAGGTTTAGCCGCGCTTGAGTGTGCCGACATGATCCTGAAATCGATCAAAGAGCATAAGTGGAAATAATCCGCATTGGAGCGTTGGGGGGTAATTAGCGACACGAGTGTGCGTTATTTGGTGGAATTAGGGGGTTTACTTTTAATCCTGTTTATGGTACAATCTCGCAATTGGTTATACGTTGTTAAGACAAAGACTATATAGTGTTCCCGATTGAGATAGGACGAGATGGTGGCAAAAGCGATCAGGATAACAGGTGCCTCTGAGCACAATCTTAAAAATATAGATATTACGATCCCTCGGGATGAGCTTGTCGTTATTACGGGGATAAGCGGTTCGGGCAAAAGCTCGCTTGCTTTCGATACGATCTACGCCGAGGGTCAGCGAAAATATATCGAATCGTTGAGCGCGTATGCCCGGCAGTTCCTCGACCAGATGCAAAAGCCGCAGGTCGAACACATCGAGGGCCTTCCGCCTACGATAGCTATCGAGCAGAGAAGCGGCAGCAGCAACCCGCGTTCGACGGTGGCGACTACTACGGAGATATACGATTACTGCCGCATACTCTTTGCCCGCGCAGGCAAACCGCATTGCTACAAATGCGGGGCACCCATTACGAGTCAGCATTCTTCGCAAATTGTGGATTCTATTCTTTCGCGTCCGGAGGGGACCAAGATACAGATTTGCGCTCCGCTTATCCGGGGGCAAAAGGGCGAGCATAAAAATATTATCGTTAAGATCCAACGCGAAGGTTTTGTGCGCGTGCGACTCGACGGGCATATCTACGATATCAAAGGCGTCCCTTCGATCGATAAGAATAAGACTCATGACATCTCCGCGGTTGTCGATCGGTTGATCATTAAGCAGACGATCCGTATCCGTCTGGCTGATTCAATCGAGACCGCTTTGGAAATGGGAGATGGGACGGTTGTCGTAATGGTCCAGGAGCCGAAGAACGATAAAAACGGCGGCGGCAACGGTAAATGGGAGGATGTCACATATAGTGAAAGATTTGCGTGTCACGAACATCCGGAGGCGGCACTGGCGGAACTGTCGCCGAGACTCTTTAGTTTCAACAGTCCGTACGGTGCGTGTAAAAGCTGCGACGGATTAGGTACGATCCTTGAATTCGATCCGGAGTTAATCATACCGGACAAAAATGTTTCGCTCGAAAACGGTGCGGTAGATGCCTGGCGCAAGGGCGGCAAGCGAATGAACATTTTCTATAACCGGCTGATAAAAAGATTCTGCCGGGACTTCAGGATAAGCAAGTCACAGCCGTTGGCAAAAATGCCGGCCAATATCAAAAAAATTCTGCTTTACGGTACGGCTGATAACGACGAGAAAAAATACGGCGTCTCGTTCGAAGGGGTGATACCCAATCTTAGTCGAAGGTGGGAGACCACTACGAGCGAATATGTTAAGGCAAGGCTCCACGGTTATCTTTCCGAGCAGCCGTGTACCAGTTGTAAAGGAGCGAGGCTTCGGCCAGAGGCTATAGCCGTTACGATAGGGGAAAAGAGCCTAAGCGAAATAACGAGTATGAACATTGATAAGGCACTGAAGTTCTTCAAGGGTCTGAAATTCGATGGTGAAGACGCGTTGATCGCCGCCCAGCCGATGAAAGAGATAAAGGCCAGGCTTAAGTTCATGGTCGATGTGGGATTGGGGTATCTTACTTTAGACAGGACGAGCAGGACAATGTCGGGCGGGGAGGCCCAGCGGATCCGACTTGCGACGCAGGTTGGGAGCGGCTTGGTAGGGTGCTGCTATGTTCTCGATGAGCCGACTATCGGGCTGCACAGACGGGACAACGACAGGCTGCTTGGGATATTGAAAAGGCTTCGGGATATAGGCAATACCGTGATCGTCGTCGAACATGACGAAGATGTCATCGGACATGCCGACCATATCATAGATATCGGTCCGGCTGCGGGCGCTCACGGTGGGGAGGTGGTCGCTACCGGATCCGTCAAGGATATATGCGATTGCGAAAGGTCGATCACCGGGCGATACCTTAGCGGCAGGAGCAGGATAGAGCTGCCAGCCACTCGGCGAAAATACAATATGCGCAACTGCCTCGAAGTCAAACAGGCCGAGGAAAATAATCTGAAGAATATCGATGTCAAGTTTCCCGTCGGGGTCTTTACATGCGTTACGGGTGTTTCCGGTTCGGGCAAGAGTACGCTCGTTACCGAGATACTGCTCAAGAGCCTGAAGAGGCGGCTGTACAATTCGCGCGAAAAACCCGGCAAGCACAAAAGAGTGCTCGGCTCATCGCACATCGATAAGGTCATCGAGATCGATCAATCGCCTATCGGCAGGACGCCTCGGAGCAATCCGGTTACTTATACCGGCGTGTTCGATCTGGTAAGACAGTTGTTCGCTCTGACGCGCGAGGCGAAGATACGCGGATATAAGCCGGGCAGATTCAGTTTCAATGTTAAGGGCGGCCGGTGCGAACATTGCCAGGGGCAGGGAACGAAGAAGATCGAGATGCATTTTCTGCCGGATGTTTATGTCGTCTGTCAGGAATGCAAGGGGACGCGGTACAACCCGGAGACTCTCGAAGTAAGGTATAAGGGCAAAAACATCGCCGATGTGTTAGATATGCGGATCGAAGATGCCCGCGAGTTCTTTACTAATTTTCCGAAGATCGTAAGGCTGCTAAAGGCTTTGTGCGAGGTCGGTTTGGGGTATATGAAAATGGGGCAGTCCTCGACGACGCTTTCCGGCGGTGAGGCCCAGCGGGTCAAACTGGCTTCGGAACTCGGCAAGCCCGGTACCGGACATACGCTATACCC
>DRGS01000205.1 GCA_011053245.1 Phycisphaerales bacterium | reverse complement strand
GATGTATCCGGTACCGTCAAAGCATTTTCCTTCTATATAAAACCAGGATATTCAGATAATAAACGTAAACCACAAAATTCAGAGAAGGGAATCCTTCCCAAGTGTCCCGGATGATCCATACGGTTTGCGAAAAACTAACCGTAAGATACCAGATGTGCCGTCCATGGCCAAGCGACAATAAGAATGTAACGGAGGGTCGATGATTTGTCAAAGGAAAAATTGCAGCTAAAATCGTAAAAGTTCTAAAAATTTTATAACCCCTGAGTATCAAAAAATTTATATTCGCTTGAAATTTCAAAGAATATTTGCGAAACTTACAGACATAAGCAAAAACGCCTCTTTCAGAAGAAGAAAAACGGAGTAAAAAGATTAAAGAGGCGGTTTAGACTTTTATACAATAATATTTCAGGAGCAGTTATGGGAATGTTTACTAAAACAGTTCAGTATCTAAAGGATCATCTTGGCAAGACCAGGGACAAGATAACATCGTCTCTCTCTACAGTGCTGACCATCGGAAGGAACATCGACGATGCCCTGCTTGATGAACTTGAAGAGACGCTTATCGGCGACGATATCGGCGTCGAAACAACCGAAAAACTCGTATCCGACCTTCGCGAGGCGTATAAGAACAGACAGATCGCAAAAAGCGAGGACATCGTACCGTTCCTGAAAGAACACATGAAAAACTACTGGCCGCATCAGGACAGGCAGTTGAACATCGCACCGTCGGGTCCGACCGTCATTCTCGTTGCCGGCATCAACGGCTCGGGGAAGACAACGAGTATCGCCAAACTCGCCTACACGCTTAGCCAGAGTAACAAAAAAGTCATCGTCGCCGCCTGCGACACATTCCGGGCAGCAGCCGTTGAACAGTTGTCAATATGGGCAGAGCGCATCGGCGTCCAGATCGTAAAGCACAAATCCGGAGCCGACCCCGCCGCCGTCGCTTACGATGCCTGCCAGGCCGCCGTCGCAAGAGATGCAGACTTTGTAATACTCGACACGGCTGGGCGCCTGCACACCCAAAAACATCTCATGAAAGAACTTGCGAAGATAAAGAACGTTGCTACGAAGATCATACCGGATTCTCCGCATGAAGTACTACTCGTCATAGACGCGACTACCGGCCAGAACGCTATAATGCAAGCTAAGGTTTTCACGGAGGTGATCGACGTTACCGGCATTTTCTTAGCCAAGCTTGACGGTACCGCACGCGGCGGCATAGTCATAGCCATTAAAGACATGCTCGACATACCGGTTAAATTCGTCGGCCTCGGCGAACAACCCGAAGACATCGCAGAGTTTGCCCCCGCCGAATTCGTCGAAGCACTGTTTACATAAAAACCAAGGCTCATAAAATAAAAGCCCGACAGTTTTGCATCCGCCGGGCTTTTTGTGATTTGTTATATTGCGGCTTATACTTTTGGATAACCGCCGAGGTAGCTGGTCTTCGGCAAGCCACCGGTTAGCGGCATCGCGTATGCTTTGAACGCTGCGGTTACACCGTTGCCTTCTTCGTTGATGAATTCGTCCGGCAGCTCCTTGGTAAACTCAGCTACGTTTTCAAGGTCCGTACGGAACAGTTCGACCGCATAGTTATCAGCTTCGCCGGTTCTCTTCATAGCGACCGATCCGCTTTGATGCTCCATCGAATAGATCACAGCTTGCCTGCCGCAGCGGCGTGCCTCGTCAACATCCGTCTCCGATTGCAAGCCCGTAAAACTCCTCTGCAAATAACCGAACGTATCGGCTCGAACGCGGCCAATACCGGTTCCGGCTCTGATCTTGTCGGCAAGGAAGTCCGCAAGCGCTCCGCTGCCGGAAAGCTGGACGTTACCGTGTGCGTCAACTTCGGCATCTTCTTTAAGCTTCCTGGCCCAGACCACGCCGTCAACATCGCGGATACCTTCGCTGACCGCAACAACGCAGCGACCGAGTTTTTCGTAAACAGCTTTTACCTGTGCGACCATATCGTCGATCTTGATCGGACGCTCCGGCAGATAAACCAGATGCGGCCCGTCATCGTCCCTCTGCTGACCTAATGTCGTCGCAGCCGTCAGCCACCCGGCGTCACGACCCATGATAACGTCTATCTTAACGCCCGGCAGTGCGCGGTTGTCAAGGTCGTCACCCATCAGGGCACAGGCTACGAACTTTGCCGCTGTCCCATAACCGGGGCAATGGTCCGTTGTGCGAAGGTCGTTATCGACCGTCTTGGGAATATGAAAAGCCTTCAGGTCGTAACCGTTCTTGACGGCCATATCGTTGACGATCTTGCATGTATTGGCAGAGTCGTTGCCGCCGATATAATAGAAGTAGCGAATGTCGCGTTTCTTAAAGACATCCAGGATCTTGCCGAAATATTCGGCATCGGGTTTGTGGCGGCTCGAACCTAAGGCAGCCGAAGGACTTGTTACTACATTTTCCAGAACATCGGCCGGAACTTTCTTCAGGTCGATGAAGTCTTCGCTTACGATACCGGCAACCGCATGGATGGCACCGTAAAGATTATCGATCTCATCATGTTTGCTCGCCTCTTCGATAACCCCCACCAAAGAAGCATTAATTACGCCGGTTGGCCCGCCGGATTGACTTACAATTGCATTTGCCATCACAAAACCTTTCCTGATACATAGTTAATTTATTTTCGTTAACTCCCAGCCCCGCGATTATACAAAATCCCGGTTACATAGCAAGCTCTAAGCTGGATTTTCAGTACTGACCGCGGTCTCTGGCAGCAGAAAGTACAAATATGCCCCCGCAACCTTTTCGCCCAATATCGACCCCGCCGCACGGACATAGTGATCCATCTGTCCCCTGTATCGATCTGCCCGGTCCGGCGCGGCTTTTGCGGTTATGTTGTCGGTTTTGAAATCTATTACGATAAGCCCCGCCGGCGTCTGGATGATCATATCGACGATCCCCTGCACGATCACATTTTCACCGTTGCTGGCAGCTCCAAGTTCTTTCGCATCGATTCCGATAGTAAATGGCCACTCACGCAGGACGGTATTGCTCTTAGCAAAGCACAGCTTGCCCAATTCGCTCGCAAAAAATCGCTCTATCGCGCTGGCATCGATTCGGCCGGCGACCGCTTCGGGTATTGCGCCATCGGATACCAACTTTGCTATAACTGTTTGAATTGACTCGATACTGACCGCTCGACTAAGATCCAGATTTTGAATAACCAAATGGGTCGCCGTCCCTCTTTGCGAAGCTGATACCTTGCCCTGGTTCTGTCGCTCAACTGCTTCCGGCATCCGCTTTAGCGCATCGGCGTAAACCGCGCCTGCGAATTCATCCTCTCTATGAGTAAGTTGACTTACCGATGTCTTGGTACTCATACAGGTCAGGTCCGCAAACGCGTATCGCCAGTTCAGCGAATCTTTGATCTTCGCTAAGATTTCCTTCGCATCGCCGCCAGCGGTCCGCTGCGTATCATCCGGCGAAGGCGGTTCCCCTTGCAATAGAGATAGCGACATCTCATCAAGCCTTGCCCGCGACACGACGTTAGCACTGAAAAGTTCACTGTTGTTACAACCGGCATCCGTTTCGATATCCAGGGCGCTTTGCAATTTGCTCTGGTCGGCTAATCCGCAAAGCATCCAGTCAAAATGACACTGACAATCCTTGAGCTGCCAATTGCGCAAGTCCTGCCTATTGGCTGTTACCAGCTTCTGACACTTTTGCTTTTCTTTCGATCCCGTTATTATCAAACGCTCCCGCGCACGGGTCATAGCCACATAAAGCACCCTCATCTCTTCGGCGAGCGTCGTCTTGATCTTTTCTTCGGCGATGACCTGATGGGCAATACTGCTAAGTTTAACTTTCAAATTCGGCTCAACTATCTTCAGCCCGAACGTATCGTCCTCATCGAACAGGCAGTCATCCGTCGAGTCCTTCTTGTTGAATTTGTTATTCAACTCGGCCAGGAAGACCACCGGAAACTCCAACCCCTTACTCTTATGCACACTCATTATCCGCACGGCATTCTGGGCCGACGTCTCTGGTTCCGCCGGTGCCCAGTCCTTGTCATGCTCTAAGAGTTTTTCAATAAACTC